>JBBQCZ010000015.1:0-41444 GCA_038319215.1 Bacteroidales bacterium
CAGGCGCTTATGGTAATGCTTGGCAACCCGGATATGTTTCGCGCCGTGATTGACCGGATTACTGACTTTTACCTGCAAGCCAACGAAATATTTTACGAGGCTACCAAAGGCCATGCTAGTATGTCCTTTAGAACTAAAGAATAATGTCACTCCATCGGGATGCACATAAGGCGATTCTTCATCATAAGGGCTATTAACGTTTTCTGGTAGAATTTGGGGCTCCGACCATTTGCCATCTGGCAATTTTCTCATCACATAAATATCAGATCCTCCATCACCGCCCTTACGGTCACTTGTAAAGAAAATTGCGTTTCCATCGGGGGTAATGGTAGCATGTGTTTCTCTATATTTTGAATTTACATCTTCTCTTAGGAATTTTGGATTACTCCAATTGTAAATATCATCAGATTCTGTAACATAAATACTACCCATATTATGCATTCCAGAACGGAAAAAAAACATTTGTTTACCATCTATGGATAATCCAATGCCAGCCTCGTTGTTTTCCTCTGTATTTATTGGAGGACCAAGTCTTGTCGGGGGTTGCCACTTATAATTATTACTTTTTGAAACAAAAATATCTTCATCTCTATTTTCTTCAATTTGTCCATCCCGTGGGCGTTTTGATGTGAAAATCAAAATGTTTTCATTTAAATCTATAATTGGCGAGTGATCAGCATATTTTGAATTTATTGTTGGTCCAAGGTTTTTTAATTGTGCATCGACAGGGTTATTATAAAAATAAATTGCATTGTTTGTAATAAATTCTTCGTGCTCGATAGTCTGAAGCAAGTCTTTATCGCCAGAATCTTCAGGATTTAATTTGCGCCTTAAATCAGAAAATGCTTGAAGACTTAAATCAAACTCATAGTTTGTTCTGTATGCGATACCCAAATATAAATAGGACTCAAGTGGAGTGCTTGTTTCCCTGTGATTATCAGGTTTGTAATTTGGATTTGCGTATTCAACCGATTTTTCAAGATATGACTGAGCATTAGTTTTATAAAGTCTGGTATTTAGATAGCAGACACCTATTTTATACCATAAATTTGGATTTTTAGGGTCCATTTCTTCAAGCTTAAGAAGCAATTCAAGAGCTGCATCATAGTTTTTTTCATACATGAACGCTTCTGAATCGTAAAAATAATTTACGAATGTTCTGTCTGGATTTATTTCTTGTGATGACACAATTTGAACAAATAGAATCCCGATAAAAATTAAATATAATTTCTTCATTTTTGCGATTTAGGAATTTCTTAAATGTAAAGATATAATTTATTGTTAACACTTTATCAACAAAGCACAAGTTTTTTAACAACTGATAGTAAATTTTTAAAGTCATAGCCGCATTCTTCGATTAATTCCTCTTGTGTTCCATGTTCAACAAATCTATCTGGAATACCCAACCTTGTAATTTTAATATCAAAATCATTATCTGAAGCATACTCTAGCACAGCAGTGCCGAATCCTCCAATAATGCTGTTGTCTTCAATTGTTATTATATGTTTGTGTGTTGATAGTACCTCATGAAGTAGCTCATTATCAAGTGGTTTTACGAAAATCATATCGTAAACAGAAATGTTGATTCCTTCTTCTGCCAAAGTTGCTGCGACTTTTAAAGCCGTTACTCCTGTGGTTCCAATTGAAATTATAGCTAATTTTTCACCCTTAACAAGGCATCTGCCTTTTCCTACTTCTAATTCTTCAAAATTTATTTCTGATTTTGCATTCGATGTTTTTCCTCTCGGATATCTTATTACCCATGGAAAAGAATTTTTATCTAATTGTGCAGTAAACATTAAATTCCTAAGTTGAAATTCATCCATTGGAGCAGATATTACCAAGTCGGGTACACAGCGCAAAAATGAAATGTCGTATGCTCCATGATGAGTTGCACCATCGTGACCAACCAAACCTGCTCTGTCAAGGCACATAACAACATGTAATTTTTGCAATGCAACATCATGGATTATTTGATCATAGGCTCGTTGAGTGAAAGAGGAATAAATATTACAAAACGGAGTCATTCCTGCTTTTGCGAGACCAGCAGCAAAAGTAACAGCATGTTGTTCTGCAATTCCAACATCAAAACATCGGGTTGGAAAATCTTTTTGCATTTTAACTAATGAACAACCGCTTATCATCGCTGGTGTTATTGCTGCAATCTTATTGTTTCTCGATGCAAGCTCAACTATAGTATCTCCAAAAACATCTTGAAATTTTTGAGGGTCGTTTTCGTTTTTAGTCTGGTTTAATAGTTGACCAGTTTCTATGTTGAACTTGCCAGGAGCGGCATGCCATAAAGTCTGATTTTGCTCCGCTTGAACAAAGCCTTTACCTTTTTTTGTAATAACATGTAATAATTTAGGACCAGGAATATCTTTTATATCGTCAAATAATTTGGTTAATAATACCACATCATGACCATCCACAGGCCCAAAATATCTTATATTAAGTGATTCAAATAGATTAGAATTTCTCATGATAATCGACTTGATAGCATTGTCAATTTTTTGAGTAAAACCCTGTACATTTGCGCCTAATTTGTTTATTCTACCTAAGAAATTCCAAACATCATCTTTTACTCTATTGTATGTTTTAGACGTTGCAATATCTGTTAGGTATTCTCTTAATGCACCAGTACTTTCGTCAATTGCAATTTTATTATCATTAAGTATTATGAGAATATTACTATTTGTTGCAGATAAATTATTCAATCCTTCAAAAGCCATTCCGCCAGTTAACGATCCATCACCAATAACTGCGACTGTATTAATTTTTTCTCCTTTAAGGGCAGCCCCAGTAGCGATTCCAAGTGCTGCAGAAATGCTAGTAGAAGAGTGACCTACTCCAAAACTATCATATTCACTTTCTTTTGGATTTGGAAAGCCGCTCAGTCCTTTGTAATTTCTATTTGTGTAAAAATTATCACGCCTACCTGTTAGTATTTTATGCCCGTATGCTTGATGCCCAACATCCCATACTATTTGATCTTTCGGAGTATTGTAGGAATAATGTAATGCAACTGTTAACTCCACAACGCCAAGGCTAGCACCAAAGTGCCCAGGATTTTTTGAAGCAGACTCTATTATAAAGCACCTAAGGTCATCACATACAAGCGGTAAATCCCGCAAATCTGTTTTTCGCAAATCTGCAGGTTCATTTATCTTACTTAGAAGTTTGTATTTACTTAAGTCTATCATATTTAGAAAACAAAAATAATATAAATTATGTTTATGTGGAATAAAAAAATTAACAGTGCAATGTAAATAAAAATTGTCTTTGCATACCTAAATATAGAATTACTTAGTTATTTTTGTGAAATAATAAAAAAACTAGACCCATGAAAAAATCGTTTTTAATGAATTTGGCAACAATAATTGTTGTTTCTGGTATTATTTTTTCTTGCGTTCCTGCTCGTCAGTTTGAAGAGGTAAAGGAAAAGAAAGAAAGATGTGAAACAGAGCGCAATGATTTGAAGAAAGAAAATGAAACTCTTACAACTGCAAATAATGAGTTAAAAGCTCAATTTGACAAACTTAGAGTTGACAATAGTGCTTTAACTGTTGATACAACTATTAAAGGAAATGCTTATAGGACTTTAACAGGACAGTACGATAAAATTAATGACTTATATGCAACATTGCTTTCAAATCAAGAGAAATTGAGACAAGGTGCTGATGCGGATGCTCAAAAAGCATTGTCTCTATTGCAATTAACACGCGAAGAACTTCAACGTAAAGAGGACGAATTGAGAGCACTTGAAGCTAGGTTAAATCAAGAAAGAGCAAATGTTGAGGCGATGAAAATTCAAAATGAGCTAAAAGAAAAAGAACTTGCTGAGAAAACATTGAAAGTTCAAGAATTACAAGCACGACTAGATGCACAAGATTCTGTAATGAACGCACTTCGTAAAAAAGTTTCTGATGCACTTGTTGGATTTGAAGGTAATGGATTAACTGTTACAATGAAAGATGGTAAAGTTTATGTGTCATTGGACGAACAACTATTATTTAAATCAGGAAAGTGGGATGTTGATCCAAAAGGTATTCAAGCATTGCAAAAATTAGCTACGGTTCTAGAAACAAATCCAGACATCAATATTATGATTGAAGGCCATACTGATGAATTAGCTTATGGTGGAAACGGAAGTATTCAGGATAACTGGGATTTAAGCGCAAAACGTGCAACTTCGATTGTTAAAATTGTTTTAGGCAATTCTAAAATAGATCCTAAACGCCTTACTGCGGCTGGAAGAAGTTCTTATTTGCCTGTTGATCCTGCTAAAACTCCTGAAGCTAGAGCTAAAAACAGAAGAACTGAAATTATTCTTACTCCAAACTTAGATGCACTTTATCAGTTGATGAATCAATAATATTAAAAATTTATCTTTAGGAACGACTGGCTAATCCCAGTCGTTTTTTTTTGCCCATTTTTACGTGTGATGTCCGTAAATCCCAATCTATACCGATACGCTTTTAGTAAATGAATTCCCGTATTTATCGGGAATACATTTTATACCGATTGTAATTCAAAAGCCATAAGTTGTAAATTCTAAAAAATCTTAAGTTTTTTTAATATTTTTTTAAATTTAAGGTGTTGTGCTAAGTTGCTGAATGTCAGTAATAAAAACATTTGTAAGCGACAACAAACGAATGTTAAACGAAACTAAGTGCTTTTTAACCGACTCATGTTTTGAGAACGCAGCACCTTTGCATCGAAATTGTCAAACGACGAATATCCATAATCGGAAAAGTCAGGCGACAGAAGTTTAACCACAAAAAATTTAAAAAGATGAATTTAAGAAATCGTGTACAGTTAATTGGAAATTTGGGTGCAGATCCAAAAGTGAGAGAGTTTGAAAGTGGGAAAAAAATGGCGCGTTTTTCTATTGCCACCACAGATATTATTAAAAAAGATGGAAAATTTGAAAAATCAGTATCATGGCATAATATAACTGCCTGGGGTAATAATGCCGAAATTGCTGAAAAACATCTTATTACAGGAACAGAAGTAATAATTGAAGGGCGTTTAGTGAGTAGTCAATTTAACGACAAATCTGGTAATCCACGTAAAATATCTGAGATAATTGCAGAGAGTTTGATGTATAGAAATATTAAACAGGTGGTAAGTAAAAATAGTATTGACGAAAATCAAGCTAGAGCGTAGAAAATTAGCAAGGAGGCTTAAGGAAGACGGATCCGCCGCCGCGGACGAACTCCGGACTTCCATCTCAAAAATAGTATAAACAATTAAAAATTATAATTATGAATTTAGTAAACAACGTACAATTAATCGGTCGCTTAGGCAGCGATCCAAAAGTAACAGAGGTTAAAAACGGTAACAAAGTTGCCAGATTTTCTATTGCAACCACCGAGTTTTACAAGGTAAAAGATGAATTTAAGGAAAGAACCTACTGGCATAGTATCGTAGCTTGGGATAATAATGCAGAAAAAGTAGCAGAAAAATGCGTAAAGGGTTCTGAAGTGGTTTTGAGTGGTAAACTTGTTAGTCGTGCTTACGACGACGTTAAAGGAGAAAAGCGATTTATTACAGAAGTGGTAGTTAACGAGATTATTTGTCGAACTAAGGCAGCGTAAAGAGGCTGTAAGACGGCCCTTTTCCCCCAGTTGGCGGATCAGGGACCGCGGGGAAGTCGGAAGTCTGATCCGCCGCGGCGGAGAAGTCTCAAGTCCGAACTTTAAAAAAGTATAAACAATAAAAAAATAAAATTATGGATTTGGTAAATAATGTAATGTTGATTGGACGTTTAGGAAGCGATCCGAAAGTAACAGAAATGAAAAACGGAAATAAAGTTGCAAATTTTTCAATCTCAACAATTGATTCTTATAAAGTGAAGGATGAGGTTAAAGAAATTACATACTGGCACAATATTGTAGCTTGGAACAAAGAAGCTGAAAAAGTTGCAACAAATTGTGCTAAAGGTACTGAAGTGATTCTAACTGGGAAACTAGTAAGCAGATCTTATGAGGATAACAAAGGCGAAAAGCGCTACATCAGTGAGGTGGTAGTAAAAGAGATTATCTGTAGAACAAAGGCGGCTTAAGGAGGAAGGGGGCTGGAAGATCGAAGACCGAAGGGGAAAAGCGGGAAGACCGAAGCTGGAAGGCCGTAGGTAGAGATTTCGATGGATTGTTTAATTTGAAATAATCTCGATTCTAGACTCGGGACTTCGGACTTCAGACTTCGAACTCCGGTCTTCGGTCTTCGGTCTCCCGTCTTCGGTCTCCCGTCTTCGGTCTTCGGTCTTCCGTCTCCCGTCTTCGGTCTTCGGTCTCCCGTCTTCGGTCTTCGGTCTTCGGTCTCCCGTCTTCCGTCTCCGGTCTTCCGTCTTCGGTCTCCGGTCTCCTGTCTTCGGTCTTCGGTCTTCGGTCTTCGGTCTTCGGTCTCCCGTCTTCGGTCTTCCGTCTCCCGTCTTCGGTCTTCGGTCTTCGGTCTTCGGTCTTCCGTCTCCCGTCCCCCAACCATTTTAATAACCAACCAAAAAAACAAAAATTATGAATCTAACAAACAGAGTTCAATTAATCGGAAACCTTACATCTGATCCAATATATAGAGTTTTCGAATCAGGAAATATAATGCTGAGATTTACACTGTGTACCATTGATGTTTACAAAGTCGATGATAAATTTGTCAAAGATACACAATACCATACGGTGGTAGCTCGTGGTAAGACTGCTGAAATTGCCGCAAAGAACTTGCATGTCAACGATGAAATTGTTATCGACGGCAGACTAACAAGACGCAGTTATACAGATAAAAATGGAATTCAGCAATTTATCTCTGAGGTTGTTGCAGGTGGAATTATATGTAAAAATCATGCAGACAGTAGCACCGGATCTAGAGGTTTAAGACGAAGCGCGTGAAATATAGCGCAAAAAAAGCAGCGAAGAATATTCTCCGCTGCTTTTTTGTATGTTTAAGTTCCAATTAGAACTTATATTCGTTTTCTTCGATAAGATATTCTGCAATTCTTCTTCTAGCGTCTTTAACATTTACGCCTTCTACGCAGCTAAGACTTTTCATTGCTTTGTACAATCTATTAGCTTCTTCGCCTTCGCACATCGAATAGACAGCATCAATAGCTTTTTTATTTACGATACCAGCAGCATCAAAAATATTAACGGCTAACATATCTTTATATAAATCGATATGCGATTTTGCATTTGTTTCTTCAATTTTCTTTACTCTTAATGCTAAGGATTCTGCTGTATAGATCTGAATCATAATATCACTAATATTATTGATTACTTCTTGTTCTTTAAGAATGTCTTTTCCGTATTTTGCAGAAACGGTATGAATTAAAATTAAAGCAGCTTTTTTGTAATTGCGTATGTAACGAAGTTTTTGGTCGTAGAATGATTCGCCTTCTTTTTTATCTTCGCGACAAGTTTCCATGTTATTATAGCAATTTCCTGCTGGACCAGCCATGTCGAAATCACCTTTCATGCCACGTTTAATTGCTGTTTCAACTAGCAAAAGTCGGTTAATTTCGTTTGTTCCTTCGAAAATCCTATTAATTCTTGAGTCGCGGTAGCCTCTGTCGGCAGCCATTTCAGCAGAATATCCCATTCCACCATGAATCTGAACTGTTTCGTCAGCTACAAAATCTAAAACTTCTGATCCGTAAACTTTTAGCAAAGCAGCTTCAACAGCATAATGACTAATAGCATCTACAGATCCCAAACCTTTGTCCATTCCGCCGGCTTTTAGCTCAATCATCAATTCGTCGATATCGTTACTAGCTCTAAAAATTGAAGATTCTAATGCAAAAGTTCTGATTGCCTGTTCTGCAATTTTATGTTTAATTGCTCCAAATGTAGAAATTGAAACATTAAACTGCTTGCGATCGTTAGCATATTTAATAGAATCGGTAATAGCTTTTTTAGCTGCGCCAATTACGTTTGCGCCAAGTTTAATACGACCCATGTGTAGAATGCTCAAAGCAATTCTAAATCCCATACCTGGTTTGCCAATTAGATTTTCTACAGGAACTTTTACGTCGTTGTAATAAATCTGAGCTGTTGACGAGCCTTTGATACCCATTTTGTGCTCATCAGGACCAATTACTACGCCTGGCATTTCTTTTTCAATGATGAAAGCAGAAAGAACACGGTCGTTTCCGATTTTTGCAAAAACTACATGAGTATCATCGAAACCAGCATTGGTGATCCACATTTTTTGTCCATTAACAATATAATGTTTTCCATCTGCCGAAAGAACTGCATTCGTTTTACCCGAATTTGCATCAGATCCCGCGTTAGGTTCTGTTAAGCAATATGCTCCAATAAATTCGCCACTAGCAAGTTTAGTAACATATTTTTGTCTTTGTTCTTCGTTTCCGTAATACATAATCGGTAAAGTTCCGATTCCGGTCGAAGCCATAAATGCTACCGAAAAAGAATACCCAGCACCAATATTTTCTGCTGCAAGCATTTGAGTTACAAAAGATTGTTCAAATCCTCCGTACTCTTCAGGAATTGCAATACCCATCAAACCTAATTCACCTGCTTTTCTAACAGTTTGAGCCATTAGTTCACGATCACCTTTGTCGAGTTGCTCAACAATAGGATAAAGCTCAGTTGCCAAAAAATCTTTAATTGTATCGGCAATCATTTTTTGTTCTTCGTTATACTCCTCAGGAATAAAAACACTCGAAGATTCGGTTTCTCTTACTAGAAATTCACCACTTTTCAGTTTTCCCATATTATATATTATTCGTTATTTGATAAATAATTTGGTGCAAAAATAGGATTTTTTTTTTAAACTGCCTTTGTTAGCATTATTTATTCATGAATCTTCGTTATGAGATGACAGAGAGCTGAGCCGGATGACCACTCGAAATTTTTTTCGACAAAGGAATCGTGAGCTATTTCAAGGAAGAATAAAATGAAGATGTCACGAATATATTCGAGGATGAAGGAGTAATACAAAGGCGATCGGTTATAGAAATAGATTGTTTATGAAACGGAGCTCGGGGCGATGTATTGCGATGTATTGATTCGCCGCGGCGAAGTCGAAATAAGCGCTGTCAAAATGAAGACAATAATTCAGGTTAAAGTTCTAATTGAAGTAATTGCTCAATAAAGCTATTAATTTGCAAGTTTATTCGTAATACTCTATTTTGCGAAAATGTATTCCATAAGATTCATCATTATAAATGTTATATTTAACGATCCAATTGCCGTGTGAATCAAATTCATAGCTGTTAACCTCATGTGATTCTAATGTTATTTTATTATTTGCATACCTATAGTTTGATTCTGAAATTACATTCCTATTCAAATCAAATATTTGATGTCGTTTCGTTTCAATATTTCCATTTTCATCATATTCTTTTTCTATACGACTATTGTTCGATTCGTCATAAAAATAAAGAGAATACCCATACAGTTCTTTTGAATCGAAATCATAGCTTGTTTTTTTTATCAGATTAGATTTTTCATCATAATCATGAACTTTTATTAACGATGTGTCGTCACTAGACATTGGACAAGTTATACTAATTTTTATATTGCCTATTGAGTCATATATCCAGTTTTTATCAATATAGCCACCACATGCTTTATAAAAATCATGTTCTTTAATACTCCCGTCTTCTCTAAAGCTGATATAATTGGACCACACACAATGCTCCTCGTCCCAAGTAAGTTTACCATCAACAAAATCACACAAAAAACAGGTAAGGTTCATGCTCTTAACTTTTCCATTAAAAATTGTAAATTCTCCTCCAATATCAAATTTTGTTATAGCTCGATCTGCATTTTTAACATCTTGTAGAGAAGAATCGATTGTATCACAAGTGAAAATAGAATCCTTAACACCAAGGGAATCTGTTTGATGTTCTGTGGATTTTTGTGAACTAAGAACGCTTTCCGATTTGTTGTTTTTACATGAAAAAATAACAAAAGCCAAAATGATAATTACTGCAAATAAAGTTTTTTTCATATTATTTTATGGTTGGCTTGGATTAAAAGCTGGTGCAAAAATAGATAATATTTCTTAAACAATATTTGTTTCGTTAAATAGAAGCTCTCTTTCCCAATAATATAAGTGAAAATTATTTTTGTGTGTGATACAATAACCGAGCAAGGCAAACGCATCTAAACTTTAAAAAATCAATGAAGAAACAAAGAGAGGTAATAAGGTAGATTTTAGTTATTATTCGCTTTATTAAGGTTGAAAAGATAATAAGGTTCTTGAAGAGAGAGAAGCTAAACCTTATTGCTGTTCGAACCTTATTCTCGAAATACCTTAATAAAGTAAAAATACACACAATAGATTTTGACCTTATTACCTTAAAAAAAATACTAGCCTGAACTGTTCACAAAGCATTTAGGGTAATTAGTGGTTGGTAGTTGGTAACTGGCAGCCACTTTGTCTCTCACCACATACAATTTTTACTAACCACCACTTACTTATTACCTTCTTTTGAAAACTCTCATTACAGAACAAAGCATATTTAACACTAGTATGGGTAAGACATCGTGCGACAGTGTCCGCAGGTTGAAACTATCTGTCCAGTCAAATTTGTGTCAAGGCTTGTTAGATTTCTATATTTATACCGATACGCTTTTATTACAAAACTAAAAGTCTAGCGGCAATGTTTACTCCCGATTTATCGGGAATACATTTTAGTCTTTACAAATAATTCAATGCGCTTGAGTAAAGATGCGCTTGCCCTAAATAACTGAGTTTATTCAAAAAAAATAGCCAATTAATTATAGACTTTAATCTAAATTATTTTTAAAGTAATAAACTGAAATGTCTGAATAGCAATATTTCTTTGTTGCTTCGAGTGGGATTAATTCTGTATTAAAAAAACATGAATTTACTTTTTCGCGGATTTCGCTGGCCGGTTTTGAAAACCCTAAGTTGTAGGCTGTTGCGAAAAATTTTAGTTTGTCGGTTTCATTATCGAAAGATTCATTATGAAATCGAGCTTCTGTTATTTTGATGAAAAGTATCAAATAGCGAATTTGCCAATTTAGACTATCCATTCGCAAAATTCTTTCTTTTCTGGCCTTTGCTGTACTTGAGATGTCGAAAACTTTACTCTTTTCATTATTAACATTTGCTTTGACATAAATTTTTTCGAGCTTTTCAACAAACGATGGTTTCATCTGAAAATAACCAATAGAAAAATCGGAGTATCTTTTCCCAAATTGAATATATAGAGTTTTTAATGCAGAAACTTCTATAATGTCTCTAATTGCTGAATATCTAATAAGTTCTGGAAAAATTATTGCCGTTGCAAAATTGGGATTTATGTTATCGTTCGTAAAATAATTCTCTGTAAGATTGTTTTGCTCGACGAAAAGCAAAGCTGAAATATAATCTTCTCCAAAAATATCAGCATAATTGTTATCCGAAGTTGTAGATGAAAATCCCGAAAAACATATCAAGCTAAATAAAAGGAAAATTATCGCTTTCATTAAAATGCTAATGAATATTTTACAAGTTTGGTTTCGTTAACTAAGCATAGCCAAATAAATGTATTGCCGCAAAACCCAGCATAAACTGGATAGGGATATTGAGTTCCATCTGTTAAAATAATTTTGTCATAAAATAGTACGGCATATTGCTTTCCATCAGCAGATAAAAATACTTTATCGTTTTGATAGATTGCTTCGCCAAAATCTTTTATCTCGGCGCCATTGATATATAATTTACTGCCCAAAATCATAGTCCAATTATTCTGATTTTTGTTTGCAAATGCTGGATTACTATCGTACAATTGAGGCGCAGGGTATGGACCAAATTTTTGTCCATTTTCAGTGTAAATAAAAGCTTTTGCTGTTTTTGCATCTTCAGAAGCATTTTCCTGGAGGTCGGTTATCTCCTGCATCATCTTAAATGCCTGGTCTTCTGATAAGTTAGATCCTTCTAAATTCATCATTTTTTTATTGATGATAGCGTCGATTTCGCTTATCGTTTTCATTGTTACTAAAAACTTGTTGCCATTTTCGTTAATAGTAATTTTTTCCACATAGCCTTCTACTGCAAAAGGGGAACAAAGATTACTAAAAATCTGCGCGCTCATATCGTCAATTATGCCAGTTCCCACAAAACTATCTTTGCTGTCAGAGAGATACAGATTTACAATATTTAAATATGGACCATACTGTTTGCCTTTAAAATTAAAAATTGCCTTTCCGTCGTCATTAAATTCAAATTGATTATCTTCTTCAAACTCATCATTAAATATCTCTTCGTTAGGTTTTTCGAGAATATCTTTTTTGCACATATATTGCGCAATCTGATTTTTGTTGTAAGGTCCGTTTTTTACTCCATTATGATAGACATAATAATTTTGAGATACCTCATTGTAAACTGTTATGCAAGATTCATCGTTAGTGCAAATCATACCCGAGCTGCTTTCTCCAGCAATAAATAAATCACCTTTGTTAATGGTTATAAGTGTCTCTGATTTCGGATTTTGGGCAAAAACAGTGTTCAAACCTAATGTCGAAAATAGTATTGCTAGAATTATATTTTTCATGGTTTTGAGGTTTTAAATTATTAAAAAGAACCTCAGAAAACTGAGGTTCTTCGGGTTTTTTAAGGTTGATTGGGCTTAATACTCCTTAAAACTTACTCCTTCTGGTAATTCAAACAAATTTGCATCTACATCAGTTAGTTCTATGCTTGTAATTTCCATAACAAAATCTTCTTTTCCAAGTTTAGTAATAGTTTTCATAGGAATTCCTTCCCATATCCAAACTTTTGATGCCATTGGACTTTCAATTGATACGACATCACATTCTTTTCCAGCAATAGTTTCTTTACCAAGCTTTTTAATTCCATACTTTTCAATATCTTCTTTCGAGACATCACTATAATCGGAAGCGGGTGCTGCATAATATGACATTTTGGTGCCTTCTTTTGCTCCTTCGGTATAATCATATTTGAATTTGTCAATAATTATAGAAACAGTTATCGATTTTTCTCCAAACATTTCTAATGTGGAAATCGATTTCTGTTTATTCCCATAATCATCAAACCATGTTTCGATTGTCATGTCCATTGTAGTTTTATAAACGAAGTGGCCACTTTCAACTTTGTAGATTTTAGTCGCATCATTGTTACTTTCTACCTGATCGTCTTGTTCAGTTTTTTCATCAGCTTTTCCGTCAGTTTTTGTTTTGCTTCCTCCGCATGCAATAAACCCGAATAACGCGAAGAAAATAAATAGTGTTTTTAAATTTTTCATGGTTTTTTTTAAGTTTAAGTTATTATTTGTGATGTTTTTAAAATTTATGACCTCCACCATTAACTTCCGACTCCCGACTCCCAACTCCCAACTTCGGACTCCGCACTCCGCACTTCGGACTCCGCACTCCGCACTTCGGACTTCGGACTTCGGACTTCGGACTTCGGACTTCTACAACTTTATAAACTCAACCCTTCTATTCTTGGCTTTGTTCTCAGTGCTTGAATTTGGACTTAATGGAACAGATTCTCCTTTACCATCAGTTTGAATTCTGTCGGCAGAAATTCCAAAATCCTTAACTAATGAATTTTTAACATTTGCTGCACGGCGTTTTGATAAGTCGAGGTTCATTGCATCATCACCGTCGCTATCGGTATGACCAACAATTTGGATTTTAACATCAGGATTTTCGTTTAAAATTGCAGCAATTTCTTTTAGTGATCCATAAGATTCTGGTTTTACTACATCTTTTCCACTATCGAAATAAATACCATAAGAAACTAGCTTACCTTCGGTTAAGAGTTTGCTTCGCATATCTGGAGCTGCCGTTGTAATTTTTACATTACTAATATAAGGATGAGAGCTTGTTCCCCAACATGTAAATAAAAAACGATTGAACGTAACATCTTTTGGTATAAGAGTCGGCATGTCAAGTACTTTTGCTCCTTGATGATAAATTCTTACGCGGCGACCTTGCACCCATAATATAACGTGATTTAATTGTTCTCTCACAACTGGATTAATTTCTGAGCCCCCATCGACCCATGGAACTTCTGCTGAAGTGTTGTAGCCTCTAGCAGTCCACGGATTATTTTCTGCTGGTCCCATCGAAAAATAGAAACCTGCTTTTCCTGGATATAGAGCATCGTTTAGTTCGAGATATTCATCTTCTCCATATAGAACAAGTGATATTCCACTGTAATATTCTGCATCTGGAACAATGTCAAATTCCATAATAAAATTTGTTGGGAATTGAATCGCATTCATATAGCAATAAACGCCATCATCTCCATTAAAATGAAACCAATTGCCTGGAAATAAATTGATGTTTTTTACTTCTCCACTACTGTTGGTAGTCCAATTGCCAGGAAAATCACCAATTGCTGTTTGAGTAAAATCTTCATAATACAATATTTGATCACCAGGAATAAAATCATACTTTGTATAAGATTCCATCTTTGGCTTATCATCAGGCTTAGATGGGCTTGTTACTTCTTCCTCAGATTTAGTTGTCTCGGTCTCTACTTCATCTGAACCTACTATTTCATTATCGTCATTGTTTTCATTCTCTTCAGTTTCTGATTCTGTTTTTTCTTTTTTATTAAAGACTCCATCGACACCATTATCGATAGTTTCGTCAATTTTTCCGTTTATTTTTTCGTTCGTTTTTTGTTGGATTTTTCCTTTTATGTTAAACTGAGCATAAGAATTTACGCCAACAAAAATAAATACTGCCGATAAAAACAGTCCTACCAAGAAGTTACTTGTCTTCATATTACCTAAATTATTTGATAATTATTAAAATGTAAAGTTACACTATATTAGAATATGTTTTATCCCTGAAAACAAGGATTTTTTTTAATTTTGTGCTTTATCATAAATTATGCCGAATAAAATTCTGATAGCGGTTTCTCTGGTTTGCTTATCTCTTGTGGGATATACTCAAGAATTTGCCCTTATTGGCAATGAAAAGGTAAAATTTGATGTGTTTGCTTTCTATAATGCAAATGCAGAAAAGTGCTACGAAAGTGGGAATTACGACAGTGCAATTATTTATCACGAATATTCCCTTATTCTTGCCAATAAATATGGTCTAGATCAAGAAAAATGTTTTGCTTTAAAAGAAATTGGAGGCTTTTATGAGCTAAAAGGAGATTATCCAAAAGCTCTCGAGTATCTTTTTAAAGGACTCTCACTTTCCGAAGAGAAGAATCTGAGAAATTTGGAGGCTGCAATCAATATAAATATCGGGATTGTGTATTTTAATCTTAAAGAAGGAGAAAAGGCGATCTCCTATTATAATAAAGCTTTGAGGATTGGTGAAGAAGAAAAAGATACTTTGCTAATTTCGAAATCTTTAAATAACTTGGGAAATGCTAATATGACATTGATGGCGAACATTGATGAGGCTGAAAATATTTTTAACAAATCTGTAAGTCTTGCAAAACTGATTAATTATGAAACTGGCTATATGGTTGGATTAAACAATCTTTGTCAGATATACATTAGCACTGGACGTGAAGATAAGGCTCTTGAAGCGACTAATAGTATGTTGGAAGAATGGCCAAATAATGCTTATGTTTACTACAATCTTGCAAATTTATATAGACAGAATAATGAGCAGGAAAAAGCTTTAAACACATTTTTAAAATCATTACAACTTGCCGATTATGAATTGGAATTAAAACAAGTCCTGCTTCAGGATATTTCGGATGTATATGCCGAAAAAGAAGATTTTGCCATTTCGCTGTTGTATTATAAAAAATATGTCAATTTAAAGGATAGTGTACATTCCAACGATCAAGCAAAGTATGTTCTTGAGTTAGAAGCTCGGTACGAAAATCTTAAAAAAGAAAAAGAAATATCGGAATTAAAGACACAGAGCTTGAAGTCTAAGCGCATAAATACTATAATTGCGGCCTCTGGAATAATAGTTTTATTAGTCCTAGGATTTATTATTCTTATCTTTTTCAATAAGAAAAAACTAGCTGCTCATAAAATTAAAGTTCTAGAGAACGAAAAAATTATTGTTGCAGCAAACTCGGCTCTTGATGGTGAAGAAAAAGAAAGATTGAGACTTTCTAGAGAATTACACGATGGTCTTGGAGGGATACTCTCGGGCATAAAGCTAAGTCTTGCAAATTCACTAGACGATAATATTATTAATGCTGCACAAAAGCTTGGATTCGAAAAAAGCTATAATTTAGTTGTGAATAGTATAACCGAATTAAAGCGTGTTTCTAACGCTTTGTTACCAGAAACTTTATTAAATTTAGGCTTAAATACGGCTATTAAAAGCTATTGCGATAGTTTTAGAAATCAGACCAATAGTTTTGAGCTTACATATAGTTTCTTTGGTAAAAATTTAAGATTTGCAAAATATTTTGAACTCTCTGTGTACAGATTAGCGCAAGAGATTATTAATAATGCAATTAAACATGCGAGTGCGTCAGAAATTAGTGTGCAGTTAATAATTGAAGAGCAGAGATTGTTTTTAGGGATACAGGATAATGGCAAAGGATTTGATTTGCTAGATGTTGCGAAAAAAGGTGGTTTAGGACTACCAAATCTGAAACAGCGAGCAGAGGTTTATGGTGGGAGAGTAGAGATAGTTTCAGAACTAGGCAATGGCACAGAGGTAATTATAGAATTTGTTAATTTGTTTGACAATAAAATAGTTTATGATAAAAGTTCTGATAGTTGAAGATCATCCTTTATTAGTTGAAGGACTCTTAAACTCTTTTTCCAAAGCTGAAGGAGTAGAAGTTCTCTCAACAGCGGCAACAGGTGAGGCTTGTTTAAAAGAATTGAAACTTAATCCCGTGGATATTATCTTAATGGATTTGCGTTTGCCAGATATGATGGGGGCAGAATTAGCCAAGCAGATTTTTGAAAATATTCCAGATGCTAAAATAATTGTTCTTACTACTCATCAACAAAAGTTTTACATTCAGACAATGATTGATCTTGGAGTAAAAGGCTATTTGCTCAAAAGCGTAAATTTCGACGAAATTCTTAAGGCAATAATTGAGGTAAACGAAGGCGGTACTTATTTTTGCCGTGAAGTTGCCCAGCAATTAAAAGAGGAGGAGTACAACCGAATATTTATTACCAAACGCGAATCGGAAGTACTTAAACTTATTGCCGCAGGTTTAACAAATCAAGATATTGCCAATAAATTATTTATCAGCCCACTTACAGTTGACAGTCATCGCAAAAATTTAATATTGAAATTCGAAGCAAAAAATACAGCCTCACTGGTCAGTATCGCAGTGGCGCAGGGTTATTTGTAGTTGGTGGCTGGTGGTGGTGACTGGTAACTGGTAGTTGGTGGTTGGTGACTGGTGGTTGGTAACTGGTGGTTGGTAACTGGTGGTTGGTAACTGGTGGTTGGTAACTGGTAGTTGGTAATTGGTGGTTGGTAACTGGTATTTGGTAGTTGGTGTGTGGTAGTTGGTAGTTGGTAGTTGGTAGTTGGTAGTTGGTAGCTGGTAGTTGGTGGATGGTGTGTGGTAGTTGGTAGCTGGTAGTTGGTGGCATCTACCTCTTACTACTTACCTCTTACCTCTTACTACTTACCTCTTACCTCTTACCTCTTGCCTCTTACCTCTTGCCTCTTACCTCTTACTACTTACCACTTACCACTTACTACTTACCACTTACTACACACCACTTACCTCCGCCACGGCGCAATCTACAACCAATTCACAATCGAAACCACATCGCAAGCTACAATCCCCGCCGTTTCTGTTCTTAAGCGACTTTCGCCAAGTGAAATAGGAATAAAACCCGCAGCTTTTGCAAGTTCAATTTCTTGTAGATTAAAATCGCCTTCGGGACCTATTAATATAATTGATGTGGAATTTTTCTTCAGAACCTTGCCGAGATAGACTTTTTCTTCACCTTCTTCGCAATGTGCAATAAATTTCTGTGTGTAATTAAAGTCTTGTTTTATAAATTTTGCAAATTCAATTTGTTCGTTTATTACTGGATGATAAGCTTTATAAGATTGTTTCATTGCAGCTTCGGTAATTCTATTAAGCCTGTCTGTTTTTATAAATTTGCGTTCCGAGTTTTTACAGATTATCGGACTTATTTCATCTATTCCAATTTCGGTTGATTTTTCTACAAACCATTCTAATCGGTCTGTGTTTTTCGTAGGTGCAATTGCGATATGTAGCGAATATGATTTTTTTCCATAATTCGGGATGGTTTCTAAAATCTTTAAAATTGTCTTTTTCTGATGCAATTCCATAATTTCGGTTCTGTACATATTCCCTTTACCGTCGGTAAGAAATATTTCGTCACCGTTTACTAGCCGCAGCACTTTTGTACAATGTTTCGATTCTTCTTCGTTCAGAACATGAAAATCACCAGATATTTCGGGGTCGTAAAAAAGTTTCATAATTGGAATTTTGACAAAGTTAAAGAAATTTGGTGAATGAGTAAGTGATTTTTCATTTGTTTTGTGATATCGGTGGTTTCGACTCTGATTGCAATCGGGGCTCAACCACCTGCGATAACTTAAGGTGGCTGAGCGGAGTCGAAGCAACCGGTCTCCCAAAATAGCCGAAGCAATCCCCAAAACTAACCGAAATCTAAAACACCGAATCATTTGCAATTTATCATTTGATTCTTTATTTTTACAAAAAAAATAAAACATGCATACTTCAGAAACAATCTACACCGGTAATTTGCGCACAACCAATACTCATCTTCGTTCTGGTCAGCAAATTATTACAGATGCTCCAATAGACAATAAAGGAAAAGGTGAAGCGTTTTCGCCCACCGATCTTGTTGCTACTGGTTTATGTAATTGCATTTTAACAATTGCTGCACAGGCTGCCGATGAGCATAAATTTTCTATTATTGGCGCAACAGGAAAAACAACAAAAATAATGGCGCAAATGCCACTTAGGCGTATTGCCGAAATTGTTATTGAATATGATTTCTCGATGTGTAATTTAACAGAGAAACAGCAAACAATCATGAAACATGTTCCATCATTGTGCCCTGTTTCACTCAGCTTACATCCAGATGTAAAACAAACTATTAGCTTTAAATTTTAAACACAGTGTCCACTCAAGTACTTAGAGTGCCTACCCTTCGACTTTCGCCGCGGCGAATCAGGGGGCGGAGTACTTGGAGTGCCTAAAGTACTTAACTTATGTCAACAAAATTAGAAAAAGGAATCAAAGGACAAGAAGAACAAATAGCTTACATCCATACGTTAAACAAAATATTAGCTTTAAATTTTAAACACAGTGTCCACTCAAGTACTTTAGGCACTCTAAGTACTCTAGACACTTTAGGCACTTCTTAAACTATGTCAACAAAACTAGAAAAAGGAATAAAAGGACATGAAGATCAAATTGTATCTTATGACGATACTGCTGCAAAATACGGAAGTGGACTTGTCGAAGTTTTTGCAACTCCTGCAATGATAGCATTAATGGAAAAAACTTGTTTAAAATCGGTATTGCCGTTTTTGCCAGATGGTTATGGAACCGTAGGAACTAAAGTCGATATTGTTCACACAAAAGCAACTCCAATGGGAATGAAAGTCGTTTGCCAATCTGAACTCGTGGAAGTTGATCGTAAAAGGCTAGTTTTTGAAGTTGTTGTAACTGACGAAGAAGCCGAAATCGGTCGTGGTCGTCACGAACGATTTATTATTGATGTCGCTAAGTTTATGGGTAAATAGTAAAATCAGATTTTAACCGTGAATAGAAATTTGTTGAAGCTTTGGTCTATCAATTATTTTCATTGTTTTGCCTTCTAACGAGATAATATCTTCTTTGCAAAATTGTCCTAATATTCTACTAAGACTCTCCCTAGTTGTTCCAATCAAATCTGCAAGTTCATTTCTCGAAAGTGGAAGTTCAAATTCATCTTTATCAAATAATCTTTCTGACATACATAAAAATGTCTCGGCAATTCGTCCCGGCAGTTGCTTTTGCTCCTGATTTACTGTTCGTTGCTGATCAAATAATTCATTTTTACATAGCTCCATTATTATCTCACTGGCAAATTGTCCATTCCCTGTTATAAGTAATTTGAAAAAATTTGCATCAATAAAACAGACCGAGGTGTCCTGCAAAGCTGTTACAGAATAATTATTAATTTTATTTCCAAGTGTTGTAGGAATACCTAAATACGATGGCGCCTTTACTAATCTTAAGATTTTTTCTTTTGCAGGACCTGTCATGTGGATTTTCACCAACCCCGATCTTAAATAAATTACATTCAACGAAAGTGCATTTTGCTTAATGATTATCTCACCTTTCTTAAATGCAACTTCTGCGCTGTTGGATTCCAGTTTGACAAATTCTTCATGTGATAGAAAATGCTCAGCAACTGATTTTATTTTACAATCTGTACAGTTATGTCTTGGCATATTACGATTTCTTAAAAAGTAAAGATACTAAAAATGTGATTCAAATCACAAGTTATCTTATTTTACTTCACACTAGTTTTAACAGCTTACTTATTATTATGTTCTAACTTTGACAAAACAAAAAATCATAAGAAATGGAAAACGAATTCGAAAAACAATTTATCGACTTACAAAAGAAAGTCAAAAAACTTGAGAAAGGATCAAAAGACCAATTAACAATGGTTGTTTTTTCCGGCGATCTCGATAAGATTATTGCAGCGATGATTATTAGTGTTGGAGCAGCAGCAATGGACACAAAAGTTAAACTCTTTTTCACTTTTTGGGCTACAGCAGCTTTACGTGATAAAAAGAAATGTGCAAAAGGAAAATCTTTTATGGGTAAAATGTTTGGTATGATGTTGCCAAAAGGAACTACTAAATTAAAACTTTCGCAAATGCACATGATGGGAATGGGTAGTGCAATGATTAAAGGCATTATGAAAAAGAATAATGTTCCTACATTAGAAGAAATGTTTAAAACTGCTGGTGAACTTGGTGTTGAAATCAATGTTTGCGAAATGTCAATGAATCTTATGGGAATGCAAAAAGAAGAATTTATCGATTATCCAAATTTGAATGTTTGCGGTGTTGCTACATTTTTAGCAGATGCAAGCGAAAGTCAATCACAATTATTTATTTAAAAATTAAAATAGGAGAAAAATATTATGACACAAGAAGAAGCAAAAGCATTAAATGTAAATCTTATTGTTGACGCAAGAGGAACCGCATGTCCAGGACCACTATTGGCAGTGAAAAAAGCTATTGGCGAAATCGAATCAGGCGAAATTATGGAGATTTTATCTTCAGATGAAGGAACAAAACACGATATTCCAAGATGGTGCGATAAAATGGAACACGAGTTTATGGGTGTACTCGAAGAAGATAGCTACACAAGATTATTTCTTAAAAAAGCATAATTTATTTTTGAAATATCAGGTTTGTAATTTGCAGGCCTGATATTTCACTTTTTTTAGCATAATGTCTGCGTTTTGTTATGCGGAATGTGATGTGATAAACTAATAATTCAGAAAATGGAACAAGAAAATTATAGACCAAGAATTCTGGTTTTTTCTACTGATAAAATTTCAGATCCTGGGATTGATCAAGCGGGTTTACGCAAAATTCATTATTCACCTACTGTTTATACAATAAGTTTACCTTGCTCGTCGGGGATCAAACCAAAGTGGATTTTGCACGCGTTTGAACAGGGTTTCGATGGCGTTTTTATTGCTGCCGATGGTCACGAGTGCTCGTATAGCCCAAAATGTACGGAATATACAAATACTATTATCGAGGAATCGCAAAGACTAATGAAAGAAAATAATATCAGTCCTAAAAGAATTCGTATGGCTGCTATTTGTTCGGTTTGTGCCGAGCCATTTTCAAATCACATGGACAATTTCGGAAGAATCTTAACAGAGTTAGGTCCGATTAGCGCCGAATCAAATGTTGTGTTATAAATTTAATCTGTATCAGATATGTCACAGAAAAATAAAAATTTCGATGCCCTAATTATTGGCGGAGGAATAGCAGGACAAGAAGCTGCCTTAAATCTGGCGGATATGAACTACCAGGTTTTGTTGGTCGAAAAAGGATTGTCGATAGGTGGAAAAATGATTCAGTTAAGTAAGGTGTTTCCTACCCTTGACTGTGCTGCCTGTATTACAACTCCTAAAATGTCCGAAACTGCAAGACATCCGAATATTACGCTGATGTTAAACAGCGAAGTAAAGGAAATCAATAAAAATGACGAAAATTTCGAAATCGAAGTTTCTAATAATCCTAGATATGTTATCCCAGAGGCTTGTACTGGATGCCAAGAGTGTGAGGTTGTTTGCCCTGAGGTAAGACCAGATGAGTATAACACAAATCTTGCTGGACGAAAAGTGGCTTATATTCCTTTTAATTTAGCAAATCCAAGAATTGCAGCGATTGATAGACAGGATATTTCTGCTCCTTGCATTAATGAGTGTCCGGGTGGTGTTAAACCTTACGGATATATCGCTCTTGCCCGTAACGGTCAATATGAAGATGCTATGAAATTGCATCTAGAGGATATTCCATTGCCGGGTAGTTTGGGTAGAGCTTGTTATGCGCCTTGCGAAAGTCAGTGCACTAGAGCTTCGTTCGATTCTGCTGTGGACATTAGAAGAATAAAGAGATTTTTTGCTGAATATTATTATGATAAATATCCAGAACCTGAGCAAAGTACATTGCCTGCAAATTCTGGTAAAAAAATAGCTGTAGTAGGTGCTGGTCCTGCTGGACTAACTGCTGCATATCATCTAGCATTAAGAGGACATTCCGTGAAGATTTTTGAAGCGGCTCCTGTAGCTGGTGGAATGTTAAGTCTTACATTGCCCGAATATCGTTTGCCAAAAGCTGTGGTAAATAGAGATGTGAAAAATATTACAGCTCTCGGAGTAGAAATTCAACTTAATTCTAGAATTGAAGATCTTGCAAAACTAAAAGAAGAAGGTTTCGATAGTATTTTTGTTTCTGTCGGAACACACGATACTACAAAATTGGGAATTGAAGGATCAAAACTAAATGGAGTAATCTCTTGTCTCGATTTTTTACAAGAAGCGAATATCGGAAATAGCTTAGATCTTAAAGGTAAAAAAGTTATGGTAGTTGGTGGTGGTAATACTGCTATGGATGCTTCTAGAACTGCTTTAAGAATGGGAGCCGAATATGTTAAAGTTATCTATCGTCGTAGTAGAGAAGAAATGCCATGTTTTAAACCCGAAATTGACGAAGCTGTTGAAGAAGGTGTAAATATCGAAGTTCTTAGAAATCCAATTAAATTCTTTGGCGAAAATGGACAGCTTACAAAAGTTCAATTAATAAAAATGGAACTTGGCGAACCTGACAAGAGTGGTCGTCGCAGACCTGTGCCTGTAACTGGTTCAGAATATATTGAAGATGTTGATTTCGTTATCGAAGCTATTGGTCTGCAGGCTGATACAAATGCATTTGCAAAGACAATTGAATTAAGCAAATGGGGAACAATTAACGTAAACGAGAAAACTTTACAAACATCTGTCGAATATATTTTTGCTGGTGGCGATTCTGTAACTGGAGCATCAACTATTATCGAAGCTGCTGGTCAGGGAAAGAAAGCAGCATTTTATATTGACAAATATTTAAAAGGATTGGTAATTGAAGATTACGTTTCGGGAGACAAACTTCCTGCAATTGATAAATCCATCGTGTTAAACCGTGGAAATATTAAATTAATTCCTCAAATTAAACATAAACATCGCCCGGTAAGCGAAAGAATACACGACTTTAAAGATGTTGAAGCAACTCTTACTGAAGAAGAATTGCAATCTGCAACAAATCGTTGTCTCGATTGTAGTAATTGTCGCGAATGTCATCAGTGTATTTCTGCCTGCCCTGCCGAAGCAATAGATTTTTCACAGAAAAAAGAAATACAAAATATCACAGCAAAATCTGTAATTTTAACAACTGGATACAAACTTTTCCCACCTTCAGGAAAGCCTGAATACGGATATAATCTTTATCCAAATGTTATTGATTCTATGCAAATGGACAGATTAATTGCACCAACTCGTCCGTACAATAATGTTCTTCGTCCTGGTGATGGAAAAGTTCCCGACAATATTGCATATATACTTTGTACTGGTTCTCGCGATTCTGCAATTGAAAATACTGCATGTGGCACAGAGTGCTCAAATAATCCAATTTGCTCACAGATTTGCTGTATGTATTCAATCAAACAAGCTCAATTGTTAATGGGAGCATTGCCAATGGCGGATATTACAATTTACTACATGGATATTAGAGCTTTTGGAAAAGGATACGAAGAGTTTTTCCAGCAATCTAAATCTATGGGTGTGAACTTTGTAAAAGGAAAAGTTGCCAAAATAAAACAGAAAGATGATAATAGTGGCGACTTAATTTTACGTTACGAAGATGTGGCTAAAGGAATTGTTAAAGAGGCTAAACACGATTTGGTGGTTTTATCAGTTGGAGTTATTCCTAACAAAGACGTGCCAGAGATGTTTGGTAATGAAAAACCAGAATTAGATCAGTTTAATTTTGTAAAACAGATCGACGAACTAATAAGTCCATCACTTACATCTGTAGATGGTGTATTTGTAGCAGGAGCAGCATCTGGACCAAAAGATATTCCAGACTCAATTCTATCAGCGGGTTGTGCTGCAATTGAAGTGGCGGGCTATCTGTCAAAGCATCAAATGACAAGCATCAAATGACAAATCACAAAAAAAACAAGAAACTGAGAACTGATGAACTGAGAACTGAGAACCGATGAACATAAAGCGAATCTCCCTTAGCCTCAGCCTTGTCCTTAGCCTATAAAAAGAACAAAAAACACAGAGTGGCATTGTAGCCGAAAAAAGAAAGCAATATGAAAGAAAGAATAGGAGTTTATATTTGTCATTGCGGAGGAAATATCTCTGATTATGTTGATGTAGAACAAATCAGCAGTATGCTTCGTGAAGAAAAAGGAATTATAATATCCAAAGATGTTATGTTTACCTGTGCCGACTCTAACCAAGTTGATATGGTGCACGACATTAAGGAGTATAATCTTGATGCTATTGTTGTGGCGTCTTGCTCTCCAAAATTACATCTTCATACATTCCGAAATGTAGCATCTAGAGCAGGTCTTAACCCATCGAATTACGTTCAGGTTAATATTCGCGAACAATGCTCGTGGCCACATTCCGATAATCCAAAAGAAGCTACAATTAAAGCTATTGGATTAATCAGAGCTGGGATAAACAGAGTTTCACATTCTGAATCACTTGAGAATATCGAAATAACTGTAAAGAAATCTGTTCTTGTTGTTGGTGCTGGCGTATCCGGAATGAAAGCCGCAATAGACCTTGCTAAATTAGGAAACGAAGTTTATCTCGTAGAACAAGATTATTTCGTTGGCGGACATGTTGCTCAAAACGAAAGTCTTTTTACAACTGGACAAAAAGGTAAGGATATTGTCGCAAGTCTGTATAAGGAGATAAAAACTTATAGTAATATCAGCGTTTTTACTGGAGCTTCTATCGAAAAAGTTACTGGCAGCGTTGGTAATTTTAATGTTGATATCAAGATTAAACCTAGATATATTCGATTAAATGTTGAAAAGGAAGCTGTTTTAAAAGCAATGGATGATTGCAATGTTTATGTTGAAGATGATTTTAATCTCGGACTAGCAAAACGTAAGGCAATTTATAAAAACTATCCTGAAGCATTGCCAGATGTGCCGGTTGTTGATGCCGAAGCTTTAAAAGAAGATATTGAATTCACAGGGAAATATTTCCAACTTTTCGATTTTAATCAGAAAGAAGAAATTCTAAACTTTACAGCAGGTTCGGTTTTAGTAAGTACTGGCTTCGAATCATATCAGCCAACAGATGGTGAATATGGTTATAAAAATATTTCCAATGTTATTACTTTGCCAGAATTCAACCGACTTATAGAACTAAATCCAAACAAACTGACTTATAAAGATAAAGCCATTAAAAATGTGGCATTTGTTTACTGCGTTGGAAATAGACAGTTGAAGGGCGAAAATAAATATTGCTCACGTCAATGCTGTAGTTCTGCAATTTATTCATCTATCAGAATTCATGAGAAATATGGAGAGATTAACTCATTCCATCTGTACCGCGATATTAGAACTTATGGTAAACAGGAAATGATGTTTGAACAATCTTCAAAACAAGGAGATATTTATATTCGTTACGACGAGAAAGAGCCGCCAATTGTTGAGTTACAAGGAAAATCGACAATCGTAAAAGTTAAGGACCATCTTACATCAAAAACCGAGCTTGAAATAAATGCCGATTTGGTTGTATTGGTTACTGGAATGGTGGCACGTCACGATAGTAAGCAAGTTTCTGAGAAATTTAAAATTCCAATTGGAAGCGATAAATTCTTTAACGAAATTCATCCGAAATTAAAACCAGTAGAAACTGTAATTAAAGGTGTATTTATTGGCGGAACATGTCAAGGACCGAAAAATGTAAGTGAATCCGTTCAATCTTCACTTTCTGCATCTGCAAAAATAAATGCATTACTTGGCTCAGGAACAATTATGCTCGATCCTGTTATTGCAAGAGTAAATACCGACGCCTGTGTTTGGTGTGGAAAATGTGCGTCTGTTTGTGAGTACGATGCGATTAAAGAAATATCCAAAGACGGAAAGGCTGTTGCATTTGTAAACGAATCTGTTTGTACAGGTTGTGGAATTTGTGCACCAGCTTGTCCAGTAAATGCTATTGAAATTGCCCAATATACCGATGCCGAAATAGAATCTATGATAGACGGGTTTATGCAGAAAGCTGAATATTCGGCTAATGCAGAAAAAGCAGAAGCAGCCGAAGAAAAACACGGTGTTTACATGAAAGAATATCCTCAAATTTGGAAGAGAATAGCTGCAACTATTACCGGAGAGAAAAAAACAATTCCTCAGATATCAGCAGAAATTGAAGAAAAAGCAGAAATCGTAACATACCACCTAATGACAATGAATAAATATGGAATTGCTCTGGCAGATGGCGTTGACGATGATCAACTGTATTATTATTACACAATGAAAAAGTAATTGTTATGGCAAAAGTAAATCCTGATTTTGTTAAAGATATTAGAAAGCTTGGCGCAGAAGATTTTAAAGCCTGCTTTAGCTGCGGAAATTGTACCGCTACCTGTGCTCTTTCGGATAAAGATAATTCGTTTCCTCGTAAAATGTTGAGATACAGCATATTGGGACTTGAAGGAGAAATTAAATCTTCTTTAGATCCTTGGTTATGTTACTATTGTGGCGACTGTTCAACATCGTGTCCTCGTCAGGCTGATCCGGGAAATCTTATGATGTCGCTGCGACGTTATTTAATTTCAAAATATGACTGGACTGGTTTGTCGGGCTTATTATTTAAAAATGTATGGGCATATATTATTGCTTTTGTTCTCGTTCTTGCCGGAATCGTAAGTCTTTACGCTGGTGGAATTTTAGATCAAGAAGAAATGATGCATTACGGTCATTTATTCGAAATGTTTGCAATAGCTGGAGTATTTGCAATTATTCTTTTGCCGAATATTATCCGTATGTGGTACTACACGGTATTGTCAAAGAAAAAGAAGTTCGTAATCAAACATTATATTGTTTCGTTAAAAGAGTTGTTAATTCACATGTTTACTCAAAAACGTAGCTTAGAATGTAATGTGGATGATGTTGAAGAACAAAAAGTAAATAAAAGATGGTGGGTTATGCACTTTTTGCTTGTTACTGGTTATCTTACATTGCTTGCAACTACTGTATTCTTCAATTGGTTTGGATCTGAGAATATATTCGTTATTTATTTCGGGTATATTGTAAGTGCGATTGTTTTTGCAATCACTTTCTTATTTGTGATGGCTAGAATTAAAAAACAGACACAAAAAACAAAATCCTCTCATTTTTCAGATTGGTTCTTTGTTATTTGGTTGTTCTTTATGGGATTGTCTGCTTTTTTTGTAAGATTCTTTATCGATATAGACATTCTCGAAAATAATTTCTGGATGTATATCTTCCACATTATGATTTTAGCTCAATGGGCTTTAATTATTGTTCCTTTCGGAAAATGGACACACTTCTTATACAGATCTTTTGCAATGTATTTCGAGAAAATACTGGCAATGGAGAAAAAATAATTTAAGAAAAATTGAAGCTTTTTGTATCTTGATTCACGCATGCTAAATGATTGCGTTAATGTATTATATTCTCGTAAAAAGCTTGTTTGTAGGTTTCAGAAATTGGAATAAGAATTTCTTTTATTTTTATTCTGTCTTTTTCTATTGATTCAATTTTATCTAAGGAAACCATATACGATTTGTGGACCCTACAAATAATACTTGAAGATATTTCTTTTTCAAAATCATTAAATGTTTGCAGAGTCATTATCTTTTTGCTTGTTGTATGAATTCTTCGATAATCTCTCATACCTTCGATGTACAATATTTCACTCAAATAGATTTTTTCTAAACGGTATTCGGTTTTGACAAAAATAAAATTTTTCTCATTCTGATTTTCATTTTTAGCTAAATCACTTTGAACTCTGTCAACCGCTTGCACAAAACGTTCAAATGTAAATGGCTTTAATAGATAGTCTGATACTTTTAAGTCAAATCCTTTCAATGCATATTCCTGGTAAGCTGTTGTAATAATTACCTTGCTTGTAATCGTAGATGTTTCCAGAAATTGTATGCCCGAGAACTCGTCCATTTTAATATCTAAGAAAATTAAATCTACTGTATTTGTTTTTATAAATGATAAAGCTTCGATAGCATTATCAAAGGCGGCAAGTAAATTTAAAAACGACAATTTCTCAACAAAACCTTTAGCCCGTTCAAGAGCTAAAGGTTCGTCTTCGACTATTATGCAATTAATTTTCATTTAAATTAAGTATCAGTTCTACTTTGTAAAGTTCGCTTTTTTTAGTGATTGTCAAGCTATGTTTATTAGGATATAATAAAAACAGCCTTTTTTTAATTAATTCAGTTCCTAATCCGCCAAAATCTTGTTGCTGGTTTGAATGTGGATCGTAATAATTTTCACATGTAAATATTAGTTTCGATTTCTCAATATCAATTTTGATGGTAATTGCATTTTCAATTTTTTTATTTTCTGCATGTTTAAATGCATTTTCAATAAATGGGATAAATAGAATTGGTGCAATCATGCAAGATGAAGCATCTCCGTTAACGGTATAATTGATATAATTCTGATTCGTAGTTCTGAGTTTTTGGAGATCAATAAATTTCTCAATATATGATAATTCTTTATTCAATTCAATTTTTTCTTCGACAGTTTCGTAGAGCATAAATCGCATAATATCTGACAATTTGTTTAAATATACAGACGCTTTTTGAGAGTCTTTCTCTATTAGAATGTCAATATTATTTATTGTGTTAAATAAAAAATGAGGATTGATTTGCGATTTAACAAGAGCCAATTCTATTTCATAATTCTTTTTATTTAAGTCGGCCTTTAGCTTTATGTCATTATACCAAGTTATAAAACCTTTCATTACTAAGCCAACAATTCCAAAAGCTAATGAAACAAAAGCCAAAGCCACTCCCATAGAGATTACGGTTTCAAGAGTCCAGTTTACTCTCTTACCATCAAATATTAAAAATAGCACTATCTGTGTAATTGCAGAACTTAACAATGAAATCAATGAAGCAACTAAAAACAATTTCAGAATTCTCTTCTTTGCTAGAAATTTTTCAAATAGAAATAGATAAAAGGTGTAAAAACCAATTATTCCAGGTAGAATTATCCCAATGCTTAATGGCGATAAAAAGCTCCTCGTGGTAATATGCGTATTGCCAGCATTTAAAGCCATTACTAACATAAATACAATGAATAAACACATCGACCAAAAGCTGACATGTAAAAAAACGATAATTGACTTTTTCATATTTTACAAATTTAAATTAATATTGAAACAAAAGTAGCTTCGGTGTTTCCATATCACAATTGTATTATGCTACTGGGATAAACATGTCTGCAAAATGGATTTATCATCCTGTAAAATTTACTTTCTTTTTTGTACAGCCCGCAACAACGGAATATTTATTTTTGGAATCTTACTTATACCATAATGACATTAATCATTTAAATCGTTTTTTATTATTTTGTATTTTTGTAGAAAACAGTTTTTCGTGAAATACATTTTACTCTTATTGCTTCTTAGTGTTTGCTTTATAGCTAATTCTCAAAACGACTTAAAACAGGCAAATACTGTTGGATCGGAAATTATCGCCGATGCTCCATATCATTTGCAAAAATATGATTCTTTAGGCAATATCAATCCTGTTCCTTTGCATGTTTTTGTTCATGCTTCTTCGTGTATTGGTTGCAACAACGAACTTATGAACATTGTTGTTAAAGTTAAAAATGCTTCGGAAACACAATTTTTAGATACTCTTTTATTTGAAGATTATTCGCCCGAAGAATTCAATAATTTGTTTGTAAATAAATCAGTCCTATAATTGCATTAGATAATTTCGAGAGCCTTAACTCTTAGTTTTTGGTTGAAATTTTATTAGCAGACCTTATTAATATGCCTATTTTCGAGATAGATTTGTTCTCAGCAGATATTAAAACTGTAAACTTTGCTATTATTCTGATAAAAGTTTTAATTTTGGGAATAATTTTTTTGTCAATACAATCAAGGAATGAATAAGAAAAAAATACTTGTTACCGGAGGAGCCGGATTTATCGGATCTCATTTATGCGAGCGCTTATTAAAAGAAGGAAACGAAGTTATCTGTCTTGATAATTTCTTTACCGGAGCTAAATCCAATGTGGTACATCTAATAGATAATCCATATTTTGAGCTTATTAGGCACGACGTTACAATGCCTTTCTTCATTGAAGTTGATGAAATTTACAATCTTGCTTGTCCTGCTTCACCAATACATTACCAATACAATCCAATTAAAACTATTAAAACATCTGTAATGGGTGCGGTTAATATGTTGGGGTTAGCTAAAAGAATTAAAGCGAAAATTTTGCAGGCGTCAACAAGTGAGGTGTATGGAGACCCAACAGTTCATCCACAGCCAGAAACTTATTGGGGTAATGTTAATCCAATTGGATCCAGATCATGTTATGATGAAGGAAAACGTTGTGCTGAATCTCTGTTTGTCAATTACAATAAGCAGAACAATGTCAGAATTAAAATCATCCGAATATTTAACACTTACGGACCAAGAATGCACCCTAACGATGGTAGAGTAATATCAAATTTCATTGTTCAGGCATTGCAAAATAATCCGATAACAATATATGGAGATGGCAAACAAACTCGTTCATTCCAATATGTTGATGATTTGGTTGAGGGTATGATTCGTATGATGGCGACTGACGATTCGATAACAGGTCCTGTAAACATCGGGAATCCTGGTGAATTTACAATGCTTGAACTAGCAGATAAAATTATTCAGATGACAGGTTCAAACAGTAAGATTGAATTTTATCCATTGCCTGAAGACGATCCTATTCAACGTAAACCAGATATTGCTCTAGCAAAATCTTTACTAAATAACTGGGAGCCAAAAATAAATCTCGAAAAAGGATTAGAGAGAACAATAGAATATTTTAAAAATACGATTTAACAAGGCAATTGCAAGTTTTGTAAGCAACCATACTTGAAGTCAAAAAAACACGAATTATGAAAGGAATTATTTTAGCAGGAGGAGCAGGAACAAGACTTCATCCGATGACTATCAGCATTTCAAAACAAATTATACCGGTTTATGATAAACCAATGATTTATTACCCATTATCAACTCTTATGCTAGCTGGAATTCGCGAAATATTGATTATTTCTACTCCGGTTGATATTGGTCTTTACGAAAGACTTTTTGGTGATGGCGCTCAACTTGGAATGCAAATAAGTTATAAAATACAGGATTCTCCCGACGGACTTGCGCAAGCATTTGTGTTAGGCGAAGAATTTATTGGAAACGATAGTGTTTGTCTTGTACTGGGCGATAATATTTTTTATGGCCGTGGATTTGGTGGTATTTTGCAGGAGGCTGCCGAAATTGAAGATGGTGCAATTATATTCGGATATTATGTAAATGATCCTCAAAGATATGGTGTAGCCGAATTTGATAAAGAAGGAAATGTAATCTCACTTGAAGAAAAGCCTGAAAATCCAAAATCGCATTACGCAGTTACTGGTTTGTATTTTTATAGTAACGATGTAGTTGAAAAAGCTAAAAATCTTAAAAAATCAAAAAGAGGCGAATACGAAATTACAGATTTAAATAATGTTTTTCTTGCCGAGGATCGTTTGCAAATAAAACTTTTAGGTCGTGGCTTTGCTTGGCTTGATACTGGTACTCCAGAAAGTTTGTTGCAAGCAGCTAACTTTATGGAAACTATGGAGTCTAGACAAGGGCTTAAAGCTTCATGTATCGAAGAAATTGCATATCGTCGCGGTTTTATTGATAAAAAACAACTCGAAAATCTAATTGAGCCATTGAAGAAAAGTCAATACGGTCAATATTTACTAAGAGTTTTAAACGAAGATTTGCCATTATGATTATTACCAAAACTGAGATAGAAGGATTATTAATACTAGAGCCTGCGGTTTTTGGTGATAGCAGAGGCTATTTCATGGAATCTTGGAACAGCGAGCTTCTTGCTAAAAACGGAATCGTTTTTAAGCCTGTTCAGCAAAACGAATCAAGTTCTGCGTGTGGAGTTGTTAGAGGCTTACATTACCAGATTAATCCATTTGCACAAACTAAGTTGGTTAGAGTCGTATCGGGGAAAGTACTTGACGTTGCAGTAGACTTGAGAAAAGATTCTCCAAGTTTTGGTAAATTTCATGCTGTAGAATTATCATCCGAAAATAAAAAACAATTTTTTATCCCCAAAGGATTTGCTCATGGCTTTTCTGTTTTATCAGAATATGCTGTTTTCTCGTATATGTGCGATGAATATTACAGACCTGATGCGGAACGAGGTATTTGTCTTGACGATTCATTTCTGTCAATAGATTGGATGGTTGAGCCAGATAAAAGAATAATCTCTCAGAAAGATTTAAATAATCCAGATTTTAAAAACGCAGAAAAAAACTTCTGATAAATGAATATTGCTGTTACAGGTTCTAAAGGTCAATTGGGGTTAAAGATAAAAGACTGTTCTGATAATTTTCAAGGCTTTAATTTTTTGTATTTCGACATAGACGAACTTGATATTACTGATAAAAATCAGATTGAAAGATTATTTAGAGATTATAAAATTGATGCGCTGGTTAATTGTGCCGCATACACTGCTGTTGATAAAGCTGAGGAAGACGGAGAGGCTGCAGAAATTTTGAATGCTCTTGCTCCTGGATATTTGGCTGAAATTTGCTTTAACTACAAAGCGAAATTTATTCACATTTCTACCGATTATATTTTTGATGGGAATGCGAAAACTCCATATACAGAAGATTCCACAACAAATCCACAATCTGTTTATGGCGCAACAAAACTCTTAGGGGAGAAAATCGTACTTGAAAAAAATCCCGACGCAGTAATTATCCGAACATCTTGGCTTTATAGCGAATATGGGAACAATTTTGTTAAAACTATTTTACGATTTGCAAAAGAAAAAGAGTTCTTGAAAGTTGTGAATGATCAGTTTGGGACACCAACTTATGCTGGTGATTTGGCTTATGCTGTACTTAAAATATTAGACATATTTCAGAAGCAGAATACATGGCAGAGTGGAGTTTTTCATTTCTCCAACATGGGAGTTTGTACTTGGTATGATTTTGCCGTAGAGATTCTGAAAGTAGCAAAAATAAACACTCCAGTAAAGCCAGTTGATAGTAGCGAATTTATGGTAAAGGCAAAACGTCCAGCATACAGTGTCTTCGACAAATCTAAAATTACAAGTAAATTTCAATTAGATATTCCCAATTGGCAATTGTCTTTACAAAAAATGCTTAAAGAATATTTATCCTGAGATAAAAATCCTTTAAGCATTCTTCAATTTACGTTACGAGAATCTTATTTTGCTAATCTATCTAAAACAATCTCAATTAAATTTTTAATTGCAGGATGGTAATCCTTACTGTATTGTTTAGCATAACGGTTTGCAATTATTACACAAACAGTAGCAGCTTTATGACCTAAAAGTGCTGATAATCCAAACAAAGCCGAGCTTTCCATTTCATAATTAGTAATGCACTTTTTATCAAAACGGAATGATCTGATTTTATCATTTATATCTGGATCTTGAATTTCTAGTCTTAACTGACGACCTTGTGGCCCATAAAAGCCAGGAGCAGAAATTGTAAGCCCTCTTCTTATATCTGTACCTAACTTATCCATAATTTCTTTTGAAGCGTCAACAAAATATGGAGCAGCAATTCGTGGGTTCCAGCTCATGTGTTTAACAAACTCAGCTTCAATATCAGCTCTACAAACTTCGTCTCTACCTTGATAGAAATTTAATAATCCATCAAAGCCAATAGCCGTTTCAGACATCAGAAAAGAATCGACATCCATATCTTCTTGTAGGCCGCCCGAAGTTCCAATTCTTACTAGATTCAGACTCTTATGAGTTTCCTTTGGAGTTCTGGTTTTTAAATCGATATTTACTAATGCATCAAGTTCATTAAGAACGATATCGATATTATCGGTGCCGATTCCTGTTGCCAAAGCTGAAAATCTTTTTCCTTTATAATATCCTGTATGAGTAATAAATTCTCGATTTTGTACTTTGTGCTCTATCTTATCAAAATGAGCTGATATAAGTGCTACACGGCCAGGATCACCAACAAGAATAATGTTCTCAGCGATTTGATCTGGTGTTAAATGAAGGTGAAAAATACTACCATCATTATTAATAATTAATTCTGATTCGCCAATTTGTTTCATAATTTTAAAAAAATAATATATATTTGTAAATATAAGCATTTAATTGAATGGCTCAAAGTTATTAATAATTTTATTTATGACAAAAAACAGAATTCTTGTTCCTACCAACTTTTCATCACAGGCAGATATTGCTTTTAAGCAAAGTGTATTTTTTTCTGAAAAAACTGGAGCGGATGTTTTCTTATTGCATATTATCCCGAGTTTAAGGATGATAGATAACAGTAGTGATAATATAGACTCAATTCAAAGTCGCCTTTCGCGTATGTCGGATGAATACCATAATGATAAGCATGTTAAGGTGCATTCTAGGATAGAATGTGGTAAAATATTGCCGCAAATTTTGGCAGTGGAGAAAGAACTTATGCCTTCTTATATATTTATAGGTACAGACTCTTCAGCAAAAGCTATGGCTTCAACAACTTTAAAACTTATAGATCAAGTTGATTGTCCTGTTGTTGTTTTTACTGGTAAGTTTGATAGGACAGGTTGTGACAATATTGTTTTGCCTTTGGATTTAACTAAAGAAACAAAGCAGAAAATTGATCAGACGATCAAAATCGCAAAAATTTATGGTTCTACTGTTCATATTGTGTCTGCTACTAGTTTTACAGACGAGCTAGAGTGTGACAAAATAAAGGTTCAAATACGTCAGGTACAAAGTATTTTTGATAAGTTGGAGATCAAATGTGTTACTGAGTTATTAAAGACTAAAAATGATATTGAATTGATGGCTAATGCCGTTAATGACTATGCGGATGATGTGAAAGCTGATTTGGTTGTTATTATGACTAGGCAAGAGACAAAATTGCAGAAGTTTATGGTTGGAAGCATGGCAATTAAGCTTATTCGCAAATCTAACGTGCCAATTCTCTGCGTTAGTCCAAAGTAAAAAACACATACAATATAAATTGGCTGTCTGAATAGATGGCCTTTTTTTTTGCTCTATTGGGTTAAAAAAAAAGCTGCTCGTCGAAAGACGAACAGCTTTTTAAGTATAGTGTTAAAACTAATTATTTAACAACGTTGATTTTGAAAACGTCACCATTAACTCTTACGAAATAAGTTCCGTTAGCTAAGTTACTGATATCAATAGTTTGATTAGCAGAAGCGTTTTCTACAGAAGAAACAACTGCACCAACCATGTTGATAACTGTAATGTTTGAGTTTTCAGCATTAGCAACAGTAATTACGCTGTTAGCTGGGTTAGGATATACAGAGATTGCAGAAGCAACATTTGTATTAACATTAACTGTAATTTCAACAGAGAAATTGTCGATATATAAATTATACATATCCATGTCGCTGTAGCAATGTAAACCAACATAGTAAGTTCCGCTAGTTGCTGGAATAAAGTTATATGAACCAGTTGCAAAGTCAATGTTAGTTAATTCACCAAGATCTTGAATAAGTGTCATTGATGTTGAAGATTGATCGTCACCATAAGACACATTCATTTTCTCTGCAAATGTTGCGCTTGCAACAGCGTAATCAAATTTTACTGTATAAGAAGTTCCACCAACTAAATCTAAACAAGTTGAGAAAGCCCAATCGTCAGCATTAGCAGCGCTATTGTATCCATAAGTTAAAGCATTTGTAGCACCAACACCTGAAGTACTAATACCCCAAGAATATGTATCATTATTAGAGTCTTCAATAGCCCAACCTGCTAAATCTTCGTTAGTTTCGAATGCAGATGTGTAAGGTATTGATGTTGGAGCTAAGTTAGTAGTTTCAATCATTAAAGAATTATTAGCTGCAATTTCGTCACCTGCTAAAATAACTGTAGCAGTAATTTCATATGTACCATCAGCAGAAAGGTCAGCCTGAGTAGCAAAAGTATGAATGTATGTTGCACCAGCTGCGATAGTTTGAGTTACAGTTTCAACAACTGCTGTTCCACCATTGATAGAGTAGTTTACATCAAATGTAGTGATATCAGAAGTACCACCGTTTTTAATTACAACAACTACATCAACAGAACCAAGTTCACATGCAGAGTAAATAGGATCAATTGATAATATTTGAGCATCAACACCTGCACAACCAGAACCTAAGTTTTCAGCAGTTAATGTTGCAGTTGACCAAGAGTCAGGAGTTGTACTACCTGCAACTTGAGTACCATCATAAAGTATCTCTAAGTAAGCAGTTCCGTCAACCATACCATCACCATCAAGATCAGATACAATAACAGTATAACAATTTGCGTCAATAACACAAACAGTGTTTGTTATTTCAACATTCCATTGCCATCCAGTTGTTCTTTCTGCAACAACTTCACTAGTTAAATTGTTGATTACCTGCCAGCTTTGTCCACCCATGTTATCAGTAAGACCGTGAATAACAATAGCTTTGTCGCCACTAATTACGCTTTTTGTCATCATATTGTTTGTAGCAACTGCATCACCTGTTAAATTAACGTTAACTTCAAAATCGTAAGTACCTAAAACAGATAAATCTGCAGTTTGAGTAAAAGTGTAGTTTAATGTAGCAGCTGGAGCAATAGTAGCAGAAACTGTTTCAACTACAGGTGTTCCACCATTAACAGTGTAAGATACTTCAAAACCTGTAATGTCAGCACCACCATTGTTTGCAATAGTAATAGTAACATCTTCATCAGCCAAAGCACAACCACCAAGATAGTTAGGTGATGTTATTGCAGTAATAGCTGCATCTGTAACGTCATTTGTGTAAACAGAGAAATCATCTACTTTAAAGTAGAACATATCTGTACAGTTGAAATGTACAATTGCAATATAAACAGTTTGACCTGCAAATGCAGAAATGTTCATGTTTCTTTCATACCAACCGGTACCTGGTACTGTTTCTTCTAAAAGTAAATTTGTGAAGTCAGTAGTAGCAGTTCCTGTTGTAGATAGAACAATTTTGTAATGTTCATCAGTCCATGATGGATCCTGAGCAGCCACCCATAATCCTGCCATAATTGTTCCAGTTTCTGAAGTTAAATCAATAGCTGGAGAAATTAACCAGTTGTTTGGTGTTAAAGCTGTGCTACTCCAAGAAGCAGATCCCATGCAGTAAGCGCCTGAATGAGGAGCCCCAGCAACATTGTAAGTAAACCAATCGTTAGCATCACCATCTTGGTCAACACTTGTCCAACCGTTCTCTAAATCCCCTGATGTAAACTCAAAACCTTCTTGAAAGATAATCGCTTGTGTCGATCTTGTAGAAAATTCAACATTTTGTTGAGTTGCAGGTTTAGATGCTTTCATATTTACAGCATCTGTTTTAGATGCATATTGTGCAAAGCTAAGGCTTGCAACAAGCATCAAACTTAAAATAAAATAAAATTTTTTCATTTTTTTCGTTTTTAATTATTATATAATGTGCAAATATATCTCTTTTTTAGTAATAATACAAATTATTTCCTTAATTTATATTATTATAATTAGTATTATTAACTTTATAAAACTGTCAGTATCCTTTAAAAATGCGATCTTTTTGTATTTAAATGCAAGTATATTTGATGTTATAGAAAAAAAAAGCTGCCCAAATGTTATTTTGGGCAGCCTAATAATTTAAAGGAAAAGTTTATTATTTAACTACATTAAATTTGAAAACTTCAGCATTAACTCTTACGAAATAAGTTCCGTTAGCTAAGTTGCTAATGTTTATAGTTTGGTTTGAAGAAGCATTATTAACTGTAGCAACAACTTCACCAATAACATTAACGATTACGATGTTAGCGTTTTCTGCATTAGCAACATTAACTACGTTGTTAGCTGGGTTAGGGTAAATAGAGATTGCAGAAGCAAAGTTTGTTTCTACGTTAACTGGGTTTCTAGTAACAGTTACACAAGTTTCGTTGTTGGTAGCAACATTGTCTGTTCCATCATAAATTACGGACATACAAACATCAAAAGCTCCTGTTAGGCCCATAGTGTTCATGTTAGCGGCAGTTATAAGTTGTCCAGATGTTGTAAGTGGAGATATAGCACCATTAATTAATCCTGTTAAAGAAATAGACGCACTGTTTATTTCTATACCATTTATTGTGTAAGCAATAGTTGCAGTTGTGTTAGCGTTCTCAGGCCCGTTATTTCTCAATCCTGGGTATACTGTAATGTTATCAGTAGCTGTTATTGTTAAGGTTGAAGCAATTGGTGTTGGATTTGCATTACTTGTCATTAATAATGCTTCAATATCACTATTTGATGGAATTACTACTCCTCTTGTTATTGCTAAGCAAGCAGAATTATTAGTAGTAACGTTATCAATACCTGCATAAGTTAAAGTAATACATACATCAAAAGTAGTTAATCCAGCAGTATTCATTTCGTCAGCACTCATTAAGTCCATTGGGAGCATTATACCACCTGGAGCTGCAATATATCCATCAGTAGTTTGTGTAGCAGGATCAAATATTTCTGGAGTTCCTGCAACTCCATTAATAGATATAGAAATTGAAATTTCTTGGTCTGCATTGTCTGGTCCAGCATTTACAATTACTGGAAGAATGCTTAATCCATCAGTATCTGCTATGGTTAAGCTAGTAATAGCATTTTGATCAGTTTCATTATCAATAAAAAATGGTGATAAATCTGAATTCTCTATATAAGCTGTTCCATCCTCTACGTAAACAGATAAACAAAAAGCTTTATAAACAGTGGATGTACAGCCAGCATCTACACAAAATGAATTGTTAACCCAAATGTCAGTTCCAGCATTATTATAAGTCATAACATAATTATTTGCTGTTGTTGGATCTGCATTTCCTGTAAAAACACCACTTGTGCCATTACATAAAATAGAAACCCAAAATTCACCAGTTCCAATTAAGTAAGGTGTACTTAAAGCAACAGTTTGAATTCCTGAAGTAGTAGCAGTGTAGTTTTGTGTGTAAACAGGTGTTCCACATGCTGTAATTACGTCATATTCATTAACCTCGTCAAAACTTCCACCTTCATAAATCTTGATGGTGTATGATGTATTGGTTAATCCATAGCCGGGATAGTTTGTATGATCACTATAAAATTTTACAGATGTAATTTCGTCAGCAGCTGTTAATTCAGATGCAGAAAAACGAATAGCATATTCATATCCAGGATCAACCACTGATAATCCAGTAGCTGCGGTATTACCGATCCATTCCGATTTGTTCAAATCCGTTGTTTGTAAATGAAGTGGCATTTTAATAGTTTGTAATTGTGCAAAACCAGCAATCGAAACCAGCACTGCGAGAGCAATAAAAGTAATTTTTTTCATGTTTCTAATTTTAAGTAATTAATAAATTCGTTAAGTTTGATAGTGAGACGCAAATTTATAATTAATTATCTAATATTCTAACATTTAATTATAAATTAATATGCTAGAAAATAATTGTTTATTATACATGGTGGCTTTGAATATTTGTAAAGATTAAAACGTATTTCCGATAAATACGATAGTAAACATTGCTGATAGCCTTTTATTTATGCCATAAAAGCGAAGCGCATTTTGAGTTTGCGAAATCCCGCATTTATCGGGAATACAATTACTTAAAACGTATCGTTATAAATGAGAACGATTCGTGTTATAATAAATATTTCTTTCTATTCAACATACTTTGCAGCTTCATTTTAAAAACGCCAAAAATTGCTTCGCCAACAATGCCACCACTCATTTTTGAGCTGCCTTTTTGTCTGTCCGTAAATATAATCGTTACTTCTTCAATACTAAACTTATGCAACCAGGCTTTAAATTTCATTTCAATCTGAAAAGCATATCCAATCATTTTAATATTATCGAGATTTATTGTTTCGAGCACCTTTCTATGGTAACAAACAAATCCTGCTGTTGTGTCTGTCAGTTTCATTCCGGTTACAAATCTTACATATTTCGATGCGCCGTATGATAAAAGAATTCTACTCATTGGCCAGTTTACAACATTTACTCCGGTTTTATATCTGGAGCCTACCGACATGTCCGCTCCATTTTTGCATGCCTCATATAGTTTTATCAAATCATTAGGATTGTGCGAAAAATCAGCGTCCATTTCATATATATAGGTGTAGCCTTCTGAAAGGCAATATTTAAACCCAGCTATATATGCTGTGCCTAGTCCAAGTTTGCCAGAACGCTCAAGGATAAAAAGCTTTGAAGAATATTCAATCATTAGCCCTTTAACTATTATGGCTGTTCCATCAGGAGACCCATCATCAACTATCAGTATGTGAAATTCAGTTTCTAAGGAAAAAACATATCTGATAATAGCTTCAATGTTTTCTTTTTCGTTGTAAGTCGGAATAATGACGATATTTTCTTTCACTTTTTTATTATTTATGATGCGAATATACTCTTAATTTTTAAATTATAACACTATAAGCATTAATTTTATTGTTAATATCATTTTTTATTTGAGTGTAAAATGCAGTGTATCAAAGGGTTTGGTGTAGTTGCGAAAAAAAAGTAAAAAAAAAGTGAAAAAAGTTTTGGTGGTAATAAAAAAGTATCTATTTTTGCAATCCCAAAACGATGGGTAACTGGTCAACGAAAGGCCAGGAAAAACAAGTTCTTTGACTTATTAGCAAGTAGCAAACAGAATAACAGATAAACAGATTAACTATTATTTTTGATAGTAGTTTTGATTGAGACAGAAACTTTACGATAGATATTTAAAAAATTATATTACAACGAAGA
>JBBQCZ010000016.1:0-40629 GCA_038319215.1 Bacteroidales bacterium
TGACGCTTGTGGAACAAATGTTCCAGCAGTATTAGTAAGTACAATTGATTCTCCGAGTCCATTAACTTGCGAAGGCACACGAACATATACTTATAGTTATACAGATTGCGCTACGAATGTAAGTACATGGACCTACACTTATACAATTGATAATAACTCAGTTCCTGTAATTCCAGTAAATGGAAGTTCTACAGTATTGTGTATTGCTGCAGCGACAGCTCCGACAACACCAGTTGTAACTGATGCTTGCGGAACAAATGTTCCAGCAGTATTGGTTAGTACAATTGATTCTCCAAGTCCATTAACATGCGAAGGCACGAGAGTTTACACCTATAGTTATACCGATTGCGCAAACAACCTTAGTACTTGGACTTACACTTACACTGTAGATGTAAGTAGTTCGCCAGTAGTTCCAGCAAATGGAAGTTCAACAGTTCAATGTCTTGCAGCAGCAGCAGCTCCAACAACTCCTGTTGTAACTGATGCTTGCGGAGCAAATGTTCCAGCAGTATTAGTAAGTACCGTTGACTCACCAAGCCCATTAACATGTGAAGGCACAAGAGTTTACACTTATTCTTACACCGATTGTGCTAGTAATATCACCAACTGGACTTACACTTACACTGTTGATATCAGCACAGCACCAGTTGTTCCTGCTGATGGAAGTTCAACAGTACAATGTGTTGTAGCTGCTGTACTTCCTGCAACTCCTGTTGTTACTGATGCTTGTGGTAATAATGTTTCTGCGGTATTGTTAAGTACTATTAATACTCCAAATCCAATTACATGTGAGGGTACAAGAGTTTATACCTATAATTACACCGACTGTTCTGGTAATGTTAATAACTGGATCTACACATATACAATTGATTTAGTCACTCCGCCTATTGTTTCTGCAAATGCAAGTTCAACGGTTGAATGTATTTCTGCTGCCGTTCCACCGATTACTCCAGTTGTTATGGATCAGTGCGGGAATATTGTATCGCCAGTTTTAGTTAGTACAATGAATTCTCCAAATCCTATTATCTGCGAAGGAACTAGAGTTTATACATACTCTTATACAGATTGTGCTGGCAATTTAGTAAACTGGGTTTACACTTATATAATTGATAAGACTTCAATTCCTGTTGTTCCTGTAAATGGTTCCTCGATAGTTTCTTGTATAGTTGATGCAATTCCTCCTGTTACACCTGTTGTTACGGATGTTTGCGGAAATAATTTACCAGCTGTCTTAGTTAATATTGTGAATAGTCCTAACCCTTTGATCTGTGCTGGTACAAGAACTTATAATTATTCATATACTGATTGTAGTGGGGTTATTTCTAATTGGACTTATTTGTACACAATAAGCGATCCTATTATAGTCGTAACTTGCCCATCAGATCAGAGTTTTGATGCTCTACCTGGAAATAATTATACTATTCCACTTTTGCTTACTACGGATAATTGTAGTGGAGGATTCAATGTTTCTTGGATAATATCTGGAGTAACAATTCGCTCTGGTAATGGAAATAATGCTAGCGGTTTGTTTAATATTGGAGTTTCTGACATTACTTGGACTGTAACTGATAATTGTGGTAATGTTCATACATGTAATACTCAGGTAGAAGTTTTAATGCCGGTTGCAATTTGTCCAAATTCATTTGTTGTTTGTATTGATGCTGGTTTGCAGACCTTATCTGGGTCTGGTGAAGATCCTTTAGGTGGAGTTTTCTCAGGTCCTGGCGTGTCTAATGTGGGTGGGATGTATTACTTTAATCCATCTGTAGGTGCTGGTATTCATACAATTACATACACTTGGACAAATATTAATGGTTACGATGCTGTTTGTGATTTTGATATTACAGTTAATGCATTGCCTACTTTTACACTTAGTTTAGTTAATAATCCATTATGTTTTGGCGGCTCTGATGGGGAGGCGTTAGTTTCTATTAGTAATGGAACTCCAGACTATCAAATTAGTTGGGGAACGTCATCCGATATTTCAACTCTCTCAAATTATAGCATTACTGGATTATCTGATGGAAGTTATAATGTGGTAGTTACTGATGCAAATTCATGCTCATATCAACAGAATATTGATATTGTTGAACCTTTAGCAATAACGGCAAGTATTCAGATTACTTCTGATTTTAATGGTCAGGATATTTCATGTTTTGGTCAATCTGTGGGCTCTGCCATTGCAAATCCAACATCAGGAACTTCACCTTATTATTATGAATGGAGCTTATCAGCAGGATCACAGCTTACACAAACTGCAATTAATCTGCCAGCTGGAACACATTCCGTAATTGTTACTGATGCAAATAGTTGTACAGTTACAGCATCTATTTTAATTACGCAACCCAACGAACTTGATGTCTCTACTGTGATAAATAACCATGTCAGTTGTAATGGGCTTGAAGATGGAAGTGTTACTGCTAATGCAACAGGAGGAACCCCAGCTTATGATTATCAGTGGAATGACCCAGCATTAACAAATACTCGTTTTGCAAATCAACTACCAGCAGGAACTTGGACAGTTATTGTAACCGATTTAAATTCGTGTACTGCTAGTAAAACTATCGTTGTTACTCAACCAACTGTATTAGCTGCAAATATTACTGGAAACGATGTTAGATGTTTTGGTGATGCAAATGGTTATGCTTCAATTTTAGTTTCTGGTGGAACTCCAATTGCTGGTCAATATCATTATCTGTGGAACGACCCAGCGCATTCTGCAATATCTTACATTAATAACTTGCAAGCTGGAACTTACACAGTTGTTGTTACGGATAATAATAACTGTCAGGTAACAGAATCAATAGTTATTGATCAGCCAGATATTCTTATTGTTAGTTGCAACTCAACTCCAGTTGTTTGCGGCGCATCTATGGGTGTGGCCATTGCTATAACATCAGGTGGTAATGGAGGGAATACTTATGAATGGTCAAATGGAGGGAACACAATTCAAATAAATAATCTTTTAAGTGATTTTTATGAACTTACTGTTACCGATCAGTTGGGATGTTCTAATTCTGGAAGCATTTTCGTCGGAATTCAAGGTGGCATAAATCTTAACATTACCGAAATGAACCCGATCTCGTGTTACGGTTTGAGCGATGCTGTGTTGTCTGTTAATTCGCCAGATGGTACAAATCCATTGGATGTAGTATGGTCAAATAATCAAACAACTCCGATTATTCATAATATTAGTGCTGGTTATTATTTTGTTTCAGCCACTGATGCTTGGGGTTGTATTGGAAGTATTGGACATACTGTTATTCAGCCTAATCAAATTATTTTATCATTCATTACACATGATGTTTTGTGTTATGGCGGTAATGATGGATCTGCAATTATTTTGCCTTCAGGAGGTATTGCTCCGTACTTAGTTAATTGGACTTTACCATCCCAAAATGATACCATTAGCAATCTTTATGCAGGGGGATATGATGTGCTTGTTACTGATAGTCATGGTTGTTTTGTAAATGGAACAGCTATCGTTAATCAACCAGCACATAGATTGGCATTAAATTATACTATTTCTGATGTAAAATGCTCTGGACAAAGTGATGGATATATTAGTACAGAAGCTGTTGGTGGAATTCCTCCTTATACATGGCAGTGGCAATACGATGTCTATACTTCTAATGCTTCTAACTTATTAAATGTTTTTGCTGGCTCTTTTAATATTCACATGACAGATGGAAATTATTGTACTTTTGATACCGTGTTTATGGTCAATGAACCTGCACCGATAGACGCATCTACTACATTTGGAGATCCATCATGTATTGGCAACAGTGATGGCTATATCGATGTGTCAGTTGTTGGAGGTACGAATCCTTATATTTACTCATGGAATGGTGGAGTTTCTCCTGTTGAGCATATCTCAGGTTTGATTCAAGGAACATATATTGTTACTATTACCGATTTTAATGATTGCCAATACGAATTGAATGGAATAAGCCTCGAAGATGTTGATGCAGACTGTATTGTCATCCCAAATGCTTTTACCCCTAATGCCGACGGTATAAATGATACTTGGATAATTGAGAATATTACAATGTTCCCTAAAGCGTATATAAATGTTTATAATAGATGGGGACAGTCTATTTTTGAGGCTAAGGGTCTTGATGATCCTTGGGATGGAACATACAACGGAAAATTTGTGCCTACTGGTACATATATTTATATCGTTGATTTGTTCGATGGGTCAAAACCAAGAACAGGAACAGTAAATGTCGTTTACTAAAATGTAAATATTTTAAAAATTCTAGCAGGTGGAAATTTTTCACCTGCTAGTTTATTTAGGTAAATAGCTCAAATCAAAATATAGATATAATCGTTCTTGACCAATATCAGTTAATCATCTCGTTGCTTTTAAACTAACTTGCAATTCATAAATATTATTTATCTTTGCCGCGAATTATGAAATTTACGATAAGTCATATTGACAAGGGTTCAAAAGCCAGATGCGGTGAGATTACAACCGATCATGGCGTGATTGAAACACCAGTGTTTATGCCTGTGGGCACTGCTGGAACTGTTAAAGGGGTGCATATTCCCGAATTGAAAAACGAGATAGACGCAAAAATAATTCTCGGAAATACTTATCATTTGTACTTAAGGCCAGGAATTGATATTATTAATAAAGCTGGTGGATTGCACAAATTTAATGGTTGGGATAGACCAATATTGACTGATAGTGGCGGATTTCAGGTGTTTTCTCTTGCAAATAATCGTAAATTAACCGAAGAAGGTGCTGTTTTTAAGAGCCACATTGATGGTTCAAAACATCTTTTTACTCCCGAAAATGTTGTTGACATTCAAAGAAAAATAGGAGCAGATATTATTATGGCTTTCGATGAGTGTACTCCATACCCATGTGATTATAAATATGCTGCTAAATCTCTAAAATTAACTCATAATTGGCTAGAGCGTGGATGGAAATATTTTAAATCTACAGAGCCTATTTATGATTATTCTCAAGCATATTTCCCTATTGTTCAAGGCTCTGTTTATAATGATTTGAGAGCCGATTCTGCGAAATTTATTGCAGATCTTGGTGCAGATGGTAATGCAATTGGTGGGTTATCCGTTGGTGAACCAACTCAAGATATGTATGATATGATAGAGGTTGTAAATGAACATTTGCCGCTCGACAAACCACGGTATTTAATGGGTGTTGGAACTCCAGTTAATTTACTTGAAGGGATTGAAAGAGGAATTGATATGTTCGACTGTGTTATGCCTACTAGAAATGCACGCAACGGAATGTTGTTTACTTCTGAAGGCACAATGAATATGAAAAACAAAAAGTGGGAAGACGATTTTAGTCTATTGGATGAAAATGGAACTACTTTCGTTGATAAATTCTACTCTAAAGCATATCTTAGACATTTAATTATTTCAGGAGAAATGCTAGGCGGGCAAATTGCTAGTATTCATAATCTTGGATTTTATGTTAGACTTATGAAAGAAGCTAGAGAACACATTAAAGCTGGAGATTTTGGGCTGTGGAAAAAAGGAATGGTTGAAAAACTAAATCAGAGAATTTAATTGAAAAAGTTAGATATCTATATCATAAAAAAGTTTCTAGGAACATACTTTCTAGCGCTTACTTTAATTATTCTAATCGCTATCATATTTGATGTGTCCGAAAAAATGGACGATTTTCTTGATAAAGGCGCTCCTTTAAGTGCAATTCTTTTTGACTATTATCTAAACTTCATACCTTATTTTGCGAATTTATTTAGTTCTCTTTTTGTATTTATTTCGGTAATCTTCTTTACCTCTAGAATGGCTGCAAAAACCGAATTTGTCGCTATGTTTAGTAGCGGAATTAGTATGACAAGATTGTTGTTGCCTTACTTTGTTGCGGCACTCATTATAACAGCCTTTTCTTTTATTTTAGGAAATTATGTGATTCCTGATGCTAACAAAAATAGATTGCATTTTCAGTCTGTCTATTTAAAAAACCAGGAAGGGAAATATGGTGAATATAACATTCATAGACAAATCCATCCTGGAGTTTATTTTTATGTGGAGAGTTATAACAGGATGAGAAATCTTGGGCTAAAAATGACCTTGGAAAGATTTGATGGGATGGAATTAAAGTCAAAACTCTCTGCTGAAATGATGATTTGGGACTCAATAAACCAGAAGTGGATTCTGCAAAATTATTATATACGAAATTATGAGGACGGACAAGAAAATCTTATTTCTGGCTTACGTTTAGATACGGCGTTTCGAATAAAGCCTAAAGACTTTTCAACTAAAACAGACGCTATAGAAGCGCTGAATCAAACAGAACTTAATGAGCTTATTGCCGAGCAAAGATTGTCTGGAACATCGGCTGTGGTTACGAGTGAAATCGAAAAACATAATCGTATTGCAAGCCCATTTTCAACATTTATTTTAACTTTAATCGGCTTTGCCTTGTCTGTGAGGAAGGTTAGGGGAGGGCTTGGTATAAATATAGGAATTGGAATATTGCTGAGTTTTTCTTATATTCTATTTATGCGATTTGCTACGGTTTTTGCCTTAAGTGGAGTTGTTAGTCCAATGCTTTCGGCTTGGATTCCAAATCTTTTATATGCGTTTATTGCTGCGGGAATTTATTTTACCGCACCTAGATAATTATGTTAAACAAATTCAAACTAATATGAACAAAAATGAAAAAGTTGAGGCATTACTCCAGAAACGTCGTGAGGTTATGCTCGGCGGTGGAGAAAAAGCTATTCAAAAACAAAAAGAATCTGGCAAATTAACAGCACGCGAGAGAATTGATTTGTTGCTGGATAAAGGCTCTTTTAATGAATATGATTTATTTGCTCAGCACGATGCTCGCGATTTTGGCATGGCTGAAAAAGTTTTAAATGGTGATGGAGTTATTATTGGTACAGGAACAGTTGAAGGAAAACCTGTTTGTGTTTTTGCTCAAGATTTTACTGTTGTTGGTGGCTCGCTTGGATATATGCATGCTAAAAAGATAACAAAAATACAGGATGTAGCAATGAAAATGCGCGTTCCTTGTATTGGGATTAATGATTCTGGAGGTGCTCGTATTCAGGAAGGTGTTAGCTCTTTGGCTGGATATGGTGAAATCTTTTATCGCAATACTCAAGCAAGTGGAGTTATCCCACAAATTTCAGTAATTTTAGGCCCTTGTGCTGGTGGTGCTGTGTATTCTCCTGCTCTTACCGACTATGTTTTTGTTGTTGATCAGGTTTCTAAAATGTTTATCACTGGACCAGAAGTTATTAAAACTGTTCTAGGAGAAGAAATCTCTCAGGAAGATCTTGGCGGAGCACGTGTCCATAGCGAAATAACTGGTAATGCTCATTTCTTTGCGCATACAGAACAAGAATGTTTCTTGCAAATAAGAAAATTATTGTCTTTTATCCCTCACAACAATAAAGTGGGTGCTGATAAATTGAAAATCAAAAATCCAGAAGCAAATATTGATATCAATACTGTAGTTCCTATTGATCCTACAAAACCGTATGATGTGCGACTTGTAATTAAAGCTATTACCGATAAATCTGATTTTATCGAAGTAATGGAGAAGTTTGCTCAAAATATTGTTGTTGGATTTGGACGCATTGACGGTAAAACTGTTGGTTTTATTGCTAATCAGCCTTTTTATTTAGCTGGGGTTTTAGATGTAAACTCTTCGGATAAAGCAGCTCGTTTTATTCGTTATTGCGACGCTTTCAATATTCCTATTGTTACTTTGGTTGACCTTCCTGGGTATTTACCTGGTGTTGATCAGGAACATGCTGGTGTTATTCGTCATGGTGCAAAAGTTCTTTATTCTTATTCAGAAGCGACTGTTCCAAAAATTACAGTTATTCTACGTAAAGCTTATGGCGGTGGATATATTGCTATGAGTTCTCGTCACTTAGATGCAGACTTTGTTTACGCATGGCCAACTGCCGAAATTGCTGTAATGGGTCCTCAAGGTGCTGCTAATATTATTTTCCGTAAAGAGATTATGGAAGCTGAAAACCCAGAGGAGATGAGAAAACAAAAAGTTGCGGAGTACAAAGAAAGATTTGCAAATCCTTATGTCGCTGCTGCTAAAGGTTATGTTGATTCTGTAATTGAACCATCCGAAACTCGTAACATGCTTATTCATGCATTATTACTTTGCGAAAATAAAGCAGAAATAAAATGGGATAGAAAACATGGTATCCCACCATTTTAAATCTATAGCTATGGAAGAATTAAAAAAAATAACAATAATAATTGATGATGCTGAATATACTACATATTCAACTCCAGCATTTGATAGAACTCCAAAATGGGAACATCCCGACGATAGAAATATTGCAGCAATAATTCCTGGAACTATTGTCGAAATATTTGTCAAAGAAGGCGATAAAGTAAGTGATGGAGGTGCAATGCTTGTAATAGAGGCTATGAAAATGAATAACCAGATAAAATTCGGTAGAGACGGAATTGTAGATAAAATTCTTGTCAAACCTGGTGACATTGTCTCGAAAGGACAGAATCTGATGATTCTTAAATAATATTTAAAAGACCGGTTATGCCGGTCTTTTTTGTTAAAAAGCTACGTAATTTAATTTTATTTTAATTAAACAAGTAAAGAAGTACTAATATGAAAAAATAATTAACTTTATAGGCAACCAAATCAACATGTATTCTGTCTTATTATAAACATAATACTTATAATTATGAAAACTCAGGACGCATACCCGTTACTCAAAGAGAGTTTAGAATTCACTGCAAGTGTGATCAAGTATACTGAGATCCTAGAGCGTGAACATAAAAAACCTATTGCCTTAAGATTACTTCAGTCTGGAATGAATATCAATTCATATCTTTTTCAGGCTCAAACGGCTCTTCGGGTAGATGATGTTCGGGCAAAACTCGAAAAAGCAAAGCTTAGTACTGATGAAGTCCTGTATTGGCTAAGACAATGCGTTAATAGTAATTATATCTCTGAAGACGCTTGGATTTTTAGGATGGGCACAAGCTTGTCAAACAGTATTTCTACTAAAATTGTTTGTTGAAAATTTGCAGAACTATCTAAGATTCATTTAAACTATTAAAAATTCTATAGAGTTTGAGTATCTTAATGATTCAATACTTTAGATAAAATAAATACTGGTTATGTGTCTAAAATTATCCACTATAAATTATGCTCAAAATCTGAAACCTAGAAATAAAAATCATGAAACCTGCTTTTCGTTTTTGATGAAAATCCCACAAACACATATTGTATCTACAGGATAATTGTCACTCTAAGTACTCTAGGCATCCCGAGAAAATATAATGATTACAATTTCTTGTTTTCTATTTCACTCAAAAAAATATGCAAAGCAATTTCATTTTTTCTTGAGTCCCGCAAGCGAGGATTAAAAGATCCTCGAAAAACAACATCCGCCGCGGCGGACAGACAAAAGGCGGATTTTGTTTTTCGGGACTCTAGACACTCTAGGCACTCTATTCGCCGCGGCGAATAAGTACTTCTTTACCCCGCATTCTTAAACTTCACCGCCGAGGTCTTATCTAGTTTAGATTCTGCATAAGCTCTATCAACTTTGAATTCTTTTGTGTTTCCAGATGGCATATCGAACATTGCTTCGAGCATGATAGATTCGCATATTGAACGCAAACCACGGGCTCCTAGCTTAAAGGAAATAGCCTGATCTACGATAAAATCTAAAGCATCGTCAGTAAATTCGAGCTTGATTTTGTCCATCTTAAACAACTTTTCGTATTGTTTGATGATTGAGTTCTTAGGTTCTGTTAAGATGCTTTTAAGTACTTCTCTATCCAGTGGATTTAAATGTGTTAGAACCGGTAAACGTCCCACAATTTCGGGAATAAGTCCGAATTTACGAATATCGTCAGGAATAATGTATTGAAGTAGGTTGTCTTTGTTAATCTCTTCTTGTTTCTTTTGAGTTCCGTAACCGACGACCTGAGTATTCATTCTCTTGGCGATATGTCGCTCTATTCCTTCAAATGCACCACCACAAACAAATAAAATATTCTTTGTGTCAACAGCAATCATTTTTTGCTCAGGATGTTTTCTCCCACCTTGAGGTGGAACATTAACAACTGAACCTTCAAGTAGCTTTAGTAAGCCTTGCTGAACTCCTTCTCCCGAAACATCTCTGGTGATGCTAGGGTTGTCGCTTTTACGTGAAATTTTATCAATTTCATCAATAAATACAATTCCACGTTCAGCCGACTTTACGTCGTAATCTGCAGATTGTAGTAATCGAACTAATAAACTTTCAATGTCTTCACCAACATAACCCGCTTCGGTAAGAACGGTAGCGTCAACAATTGCAAACGGAACATGTAGCATTTTGGCAATTGTTCTTGCCAATAAAGTTTTTCCGGTTCCAGTTTCACCAACCATAATGATATTTGACTTTTCAATATCAATTTCATCATCGGTTGTTGGTTGTGATAATCTTTTATAGTGATTGTAAACAGCTACTGACAAAACTTTTTTTGCATGTTCTTGTCCGATTACATACTGATCAATAAATTCTTTTATCTGCTTAGGCTTAAGCAATTTGATGTCTCCCACTGAAAAACTTCCAGCAGATTTCTTTTCTTCCATCAATATTTGATGTCCTCTCTCAATGCATTCGTCGCAAATATGACCGTCAACGCCTGTGAAAAGCATTCCTACCTCATTCTCTTTCCTTCCACAGAGTGAACATTTATCTGTATTTTTTGGCATTGTATCCTTTTTTAAGTGCCTAAAGTGTCTAAAGTGCACTAGAGTGCCTAAAGTACTTGGGCTTATGTTATTTATTATTATTATTAATTCTTCCACTTAAGTACTCTAGTCACTTCCCCTTCCCCTTAAGTACTCTAGGCACTCTAGGCACTCTAGGCACTCCAAGTACTTTAAGTACTTAAAGTACTTCCCCTATCTCGTTAGAATCTCGTCAATCATTCCGTATTCTTTGGCTTCTTGTGCAGTCATCCAATAGTCTCTATCCGAATCTTTTTCAACTTTCTTAAATGGTTTGCCAGAATGATGCGCAATAATTTCGTACAACTCAGTTCGTAATTTTATAATTTCTCTGGTTGTGATTTCTATATCTGAAACCTGACCGTCGGTTCCACCCATTGGTTGATGAATCATTACTCGGCTGTGTTTAAGCGCTGATCTTTTTCCTGGAGCACCAGCGCATAGTAAAACAGCACCCATAGAAGCTGCAATTCCCGTACAAATTGTTGCTACATCCGAACCAATATACTGAATCGTGTCGTAAATTCCCAATCCCGCATAAACAGAACCGCCAGGAGTATTAAAATAAATCTGTATATCTTTATTTGGATCTGTACTTTCTAAAAATAAAAGCTGTGCTTGAATAATATTTGCAACATAATCATCAATTGGCAAGCCTAACCAAATTATTCTGTCCATCATCAAACGCGAAAAAACATCCATTGTCGCAATGTTTAAAGATCGTTCTTCGATGATTGTTGGAGAAATGTAGTTGTTGTATATGCTTGTATATTGGTCAAATGCCAAACCGTTCATGCCACGGTGCTTGGTCGCAAATTTTCTAAAATCGTTATTGTTCATGATTAATATTTTAAATTTTTATCCTCAACAAAAATACTATTTTAATTTGAAATCAAAACTCTTAACGTCATTTTATAAACTCATATTTAAAATAAATTTAATTTTTTTTTATGTTCTAAGTTTATTTTCTAATTTTGAGGAAACAAAAAATATTCAACTGTTATGGCACAAAAATTATTCGAGATTATTGAGCCCGGCGTAATTACCGGTGACGATGTACAATTAGTGTTTAAACATGCTAAAGAAAACAACTATGCAATTCCTGCAGTTAATGTTGTAAGTACAAATTCTGTAAATGCAGTTCTTGAAGCTGCAAAGTTGGTAAACTCGCCTGTTATAATTCAATTATCAAATGGTGGTGCTGCTTTTTATGCTGGCAAAGGATTGTCCAATGAAAACGAACAGGCTGCAATAGCTGGTGGAATTTGTGCTGCTCAGCACATTCATCAACTTGCCGAAACTTATGGCGTTGCTGTAATTTTACATACCGACCATGCAGCAAAAAAATTACTTCCTTGGATTGATGGTTTACTAGAAGCTGGTGAAGATTTCTATGAAGATTTTGGTATGCCTTTGTTTAGTTCTCACATGTTAGATCTTTCCGAAGAAAGTCTTGAAGAAAATATTGAAATCTGCAAAACTTATCTTGAGAGAATGTCAAAAATTGGAATGACACTAGAAATTGAGCTTGGAGTAACTGGTGGCGAAGAAGACGGTGTTGACAATTCTGAAGTTGATAATTCAAAATTATATACTCAACCTCAAGATGTTGCTTATGCTTATGAAGAGCTGTCAAAGATTTCTAGCAACTTTACAATTGCGGCCTCTTTTGGTAATGTTCATGGTGTGTACAAACCTGGTAATGTTCATTTGCAGCCGATAATTTTAAAGAACTCGCAAGATTTTATTGAGAAAAAATTCAATACTCATAAGCAGCCTGTTAATTTTGTTTTTCATGGAGGTTCTGGCTCAAGTCAGGAGGAAATTCGCGAAGCTATTGGTTACGGAGTTGTAAAAATGAATATAGATACCGACACTCAATGGGCATACTGGGATGGCGTAAAAAACTATTATATTGCTAACGAAGCTTATTTGCAAGCTCAGATTGGTAATCCAGAAGGTGAAGATAAACCAAATAAGAAAAAATACGATCCTCGCGTTTGGCTAAGAGAAGGTGAGAAAACTCTTATTGCCCGAATTAAAGAAGCTTTCGAGGATTTAAATTGTATTGATAAATTATAAAAATATTAGTTCCACAGTTCATCGGGTTAAAATATGAAAAACTCGATGAACTGAGAACTGATTCGTCGGAGCTGAGAATAAGGATTAACCGATTAACCAATAAACCATGGCAATTCAACCAAGAGATAATTTTTCTGGAAAATTTGGCGTTATTGCTGCTGCAGCTGGCTCTGCAGTAGGATTAGGAAATATTTGGAGATTTCCATATATTACTGGAGAAAACGGGGGCGGAGCATTTTTGATCATTTATGTTTTTTTCGTAATTGCAATTGGCGTTCCTGTTATGATGTCGGAGTTTGTTATTGGCCGACGTTCGGGATCTAATGCTCTGGGTTCGTTCAGAAAATTGGCTCCTGGAACTCCATGGTGGCTAATAGGACTTATGGGAATTGTTGCTGCTTTTGTTATTTTGTCTTTCTACAGTACCGTTTCGGGCTGGACACTGGAGTATATTTATCAAGCAATAAATGGCGGCTTTGCTGGTAAAAACATGGAAACTCTAAATTCTGATTTCGTCGCATTTACTTCAGGAAGTTTTAGGCCAATTCTTTGGCAAATTATTTTTATGGCTTTAACTGCTCTGATTGTTATTGGTGGTGTGAAAAAAGGAATTGAAAAAGCTACTAAAATAATGATGCCACTTTTATTGGTTCTTATTATCGCAGTTTGTGTGCGATCTGTTACTTTGCCGGGAGCATCTGCTGGCTTAAAATTTTTATTTGAGCCTCATTTCGACAAACTTACATTTAAAGCTATCCTTATGGCTCTCGGGCAAGCGGCTTTTTCTCTAAGCATTGGAATGGGAGCAATGATTACTTACGGTTCATACATCCGAAAAGATAATCCTTTACTTGCAACATCTATACAGGTTGCAAGTGCAGATACAATTCTGGCAATTCTTAGTGGTGTGATGATTTTTCCTGCTCTTTCTGCTTTAGGAATGGGAAATACTGGTGGCCCAGGACTCGTCTTTGTTACATTGCCAGCAATTTTTCAAGCTATGCCTGGTGGTTATGTTTTTGCTATCTTATTTTTTATTCTGTTAGCAGTAGCGGCTTTAACAAGTACAATTTCTGTTTTAGAAGTAGTAGTGGCATACATGAAAGACGAGTTTAATATTAGCAGACTCAAAGCTTCTATAATTGGTGCTGTTTCAATAACTGCTTTGGGCGTTGTTTGTACTTTATCTTTTGGCCCTTTGGCTGATTTTAAAATCTTTGGCAAAACCGTTTTCGACTTAATGAATTATTTATCTGCTAATGTTTTTCTTACTTTCGGAGCATTGTTTATTGTTATATTCACAGGTTGGAAGCTTGGAAAATCAAACATTATTGACGAACTAAATCAAGGTGGAAAAGTACCGCCAATACTTGCTAATATAATCGTATTTATTATTAAATATATTGCTCCTTTAGCTATTGGAGCTATTGCCATTGGGGCCTTTTTTATTGACGGAATAACCTAGTAATTATGATGGAAACATTAAACTCTTGGATTCACGCTTATAACGAATATGTTGGTGGATATGCAATTTTAATTTTGCTAATTCCAACTGGTATTTTCTTTACTTTTTACCTAAAGTTCCTGCAGGTTTCTAAATTTGGACATGCATTAGGAATTGTCGCAGGGAAGTATTCTACAAAAAAAACCAAAGGAGATGTATCTTCTTTTAAAGCTCTTACAACTGCTCTTTCTGCTACGGTTGGAACCGGAAATATTGTTGGTGTCGCTCTCGCAATTCATTGGGGTGGACCTGGCGCAATTTTTTGGATTTGGGTTGTCGGATTTCTCGGTATGATGCTAAAACTTGTTGAGTGTACTCTTGCTCAAAAATATAGAATTACAAATGCCGATGGCTCAGTTTCTGGTGGACCAATGTATTATATGGAATATGGGCTAAAAGATAAACTTGGTAAATTTGCTAAATATCTTGCTGTAGTTTTTGCTTTTGCTGCTGTTTTGTGTTCGTTTGGAACTGGAAATATGGCTCAAGCAAATTCAATGGCTGATGCTCTTAATTCAAGCTATGGGGTTCCTCTCTATGCATCGGCAATTATTATCACATTATTAGTTTTGTTGATTATTGTAGGCGGATTAAAGAGAATTGCTGAAGTAACTTCTAAACTCGTTCCGATAATGGCAGTGTTTTATTTTTTAGCTGCGATTATTGTTTTGGCAGTGTTCTATAAAGCTATTCCAGGGGCTTTCGCACTAATAATTTCTGATGCCTTTACTGGAACGGCTGCGGCTGGAGGTTTTATTGGCTCTACTTTTATTATGACACTTACTTGGGGTGTTAAAAGAGGTTTGTTCTCAAACGAAGCGGGTCAAGGCTCTGCACCAATTGCTCATGCTGCCGCAAAAACCGAATATCCTCTGCAGGAAGGTTTGGTATCTTCAATAGAACCTTTAGTGGATACAATAATAATTTGCAGTCTCACGGCTTTGGTAATTGTTGTTACTGGTGCTTGGCAGGCTCCCGATTCTGCTGGCGTTAGCATGACAATCCTAGGTTTTGAAAGAGGTCTTGCCGGTATTGGATTTGGTTGGCTTGCAAAACATGTTGTAACCATAGGCTTATTCTTATTTGCTTTTTCAACCGTTATAAGTTGGTCGTACTATGGAACTCGTGCTGTTCAATATCTATGGGGCGACAGAGCTATTAAACCATTCTATTATGTTTATGGACTTTTCGTATTTCTGGGTTGTGTTTGGGGACTAGACTTAGTGTGGAATTTCGTCGATATGGTTATTACTTTTATGTCTATTCCTAACCTAATTGCAATTATTCTTCTTGCGCCAGTAATGAAAAAAGAAGTGCAAACTTACTTTGCTTATATTGATAAACTTAAAGCCGAAAAACGTGCGAAATAAATTCCTAAAAGAATATTTTAGCTTCTCAAAACGAGAGAGAAACGGACTAATTGTCTTGTTCGTTATCCTTATTTTTATTATTGTTGCAAAGCTTGTTGTCTCAAATCAAAACACTAAATCTTCAAAAGATTTTGAAAGTTTTGAAAACGAAATTGACGTTTTTATGTCGTATCGTACTCCCGAACTTGAAAATGGAGAACGTTTTAATTTTGATCCTAATACTGCAACGAAAGAAGATTTTATGCGCATGGGCTTATGTATGAAATCTATAAATGGAATAATTTCTTTTAGAGATAAAGACTGGAAATTTTATAAACCCGAAGATCTTGAAAAAGTTTATGAGATTACGCCCGAAGAATATGAGGCAATTAAAGATTTTATTGTTATCGAAAGAGAGTATAGCGGAGCAAAAGTCTACAATAATTATAAAAAGGAAAATTCATCTAGTGGTGAATTATTTAATTTTGATCCCAATACTGTAACAAAAGAAGATTTAGAAGCACTTGGATTAAAATCATGGCAAGCCGAAAATGTGATTAAGTTCAGAGATAAAGGTGGAGTATTTAAAACTAAAGACGACTTTGCAAAAATTTATGGACTTGACGAGAAAATTGTAAATAAACTTAATCCATTTATCGAAATATCGGGAGACTATTCATCAAAAACACCTGCGATTGTTAAAAGTAATAGTATAATCCTTAGTTTAAATTCTTCAACAGAAGAAGAATTGCAAAAACTCAGCGGCATTGGGCCATCTTATGCAAAACGAATTGTTGATTACAGAAACCGACTTGGCGGATATTTGCAAGTAGAACAATTGATGGAAGTCTATGGCATGACTGAAGAATTATTTAATAATATTAGCGACAACTTTACAATTGAAACAGATGCAATAAAAAAAATTAATATAAATAAAGCCGAGTATAAAGATCTGGTTTATCATCCATATATCTCGAAAGAAAATGCTAAAAACATTTTGAACTATCGTAGCTTTGCAAAAAAAATAAAATCTTTTGACGAATTGTTAAAACAAAAGGCAATAGATCAGGAGTTTTTTAATAAAATTTCACCATATATTACAACCGAATAATGCAGACATTATCTAAAGCCAAAATCAGTCTTATTAGTTCTTTGACGGTTAAAAAATATCGTTCGGAGAATAATCTTTTTATTGCTGAAGGTCACAAGATAGTTTCTGAATTATTGAGTTCTAATTTAGAAATAAAATATCTGATATATAACGAAGACAAGGAAATTCCTTCCAATTCTGGAAATTATGAGATATTTCTAACTGATGACTTGGGAATGAAGAAAATATCAAATTTAAAAACTCCATCATCGGTTTTAGCTGTTGTTGAAATTCCAAAACGTGATTTAAATTGCTTTAGTTTAAAGGATAAACTTACAATGTGTGTTGACGATATTCAGGATCCTGGAAATTTGGGTACAATTATCAGAATATGCGACTGGTTTGGAATCGAGAATCTGATTTGTTCAAATAATTCTGCTGACCTATACAATCCAAAAGTCATTCAAGCAACAATGGGAGCCTTTCTTAGGGTAAATGTTTTTTACGAAAACCTTGTAGAATTTATTCCAGAATACACAAAAATTACTTCACAAAAATGCTTTGGAACTTTCCTCGAAGGCGAAAATATTTACACGGCCGAATTGCCAAATTCTGGTTTGTTTGTGCTCGGTAACGAGGGAAACGGAATTTCTGCTGAAGTAGAAAGTTTGATAAATTATAAATTGTTTATTCCTCCATTTGCAAAATCAGATGCTCATGCCGAATCATTAAATATTTCGATTGCTGCTGCAATTGTTTGCAGCGAATTTAGGCGGAGAGGCTAAAGATAAAAGAGTCATAATACTATAAGCTAATCTTGTTCACAGATGAATATAATTGAGTCGTGGGTATTTTATCCTTTTCTACCTATTAAATTTTTATACTGAACAATGTTTTAATATTTTCGTCAATAAAAAATAAATAAAACGAAAACTTAAAACTAACATTTATGAAACGATTAATTGGGGTATTATTTTTAGCTGTTATTACTGGCCCTTTATTTTCGCAACAATGGGGATTATATACTTTGTATGCACCCAAAAACACGAATAAAGCATATTTAGTTGACACTGCCGATTCTCCAGTAACATACAAAACCTGGACGTTTAGCACAGCAGATAAAAATGCATATTCAACTTATTTAATTGCTAGTGATACCTTAGTTAGAACATGTGAGTATAAAGCTACTGGTGCTCCAAATCTTGGTGGTGGTACTGGTAAATTTCAAAAAGTAACCTGGGATGGAACCATTGCATGGGAATATAAATATTCTTCAAGTACTTATCAAATGCACCACGATATTTGTCCTCTGCCAAATGGGAATGTATTGTTTATTGCGATGGAATCTAAATCATCATCAGAAGCAACACAGGCTGGGTCATCTTCAGCTGCATCATACTATGCCGAAAAAATTGTTGAAGTACATCAAACTGGTCCAACAACTGGTGTAATTGTTTGGGAATGGCACGTATGGGATCATTTATGCCAGAATAACAATGCTGCAAAAGATAATTATGTTACTTCAATAGTAAACAATCCACAATTAATTAATATTAATTATGGTGGTACTTTACCAGATAGATGGCACATGAATGGACTAGATTATAACGAAGAGCTTGATCAGATTGTATTTAGTATGCACTTTATGAATTCGGTTTTTGTAATCGACCACAGCACAACTACAGATGAAGCCACAGGACATACTGGTGGTAATTCTGGTAAAGGTGGAGACATTCTTTATCGTTGGGGAAATCCAGCATCTTATGGAGCAACTGGAACAACAATTTTTAGTACAGTTCATGATGCTCATTGGGTTTCTTCCGATAATGCAAATTACCCAAATGCGCTTTCGGCATACAATAATCAGGGTGGAACTGGTGGAAAAACAGCATTTGATATTTGGCAACCTCCATATAACGGAAATAATTATGACTTGATTGCTGGATCCGCTTATCTACCTACAACGTATGCATATCAATACACATCAACCTTCACTGCCAATAACGAAGGGAACTCTCAACAATTGCCAAATGGAAACTCTCTAATAAATAACTTTCAAGGTTCTATTTATGAAATTAGTCCTACAGGAACAGTTTTATGGACAAAGACTGGCGCATCCTCTTCTCATGCTTATCGTTTTGAGAAATGTTTCGTAAGATTTGTAAAAGCAAGTGCTGATGCAAATAATCTTTCTATTTGTGCGGGAGATAATACCCAACTTTCTGCTTCCGCTGAGGCAATTACTGAAACTAATCCTACTTTTACTTATAATTGGACTTCTGCACCCGCAGGATTTAACTCTTCTGTTGCAAATCCTGTTGTAACTCTAACCGAAACTACAACTTATAATGTAATTGTTACAAATACTGCATCTGGTTGTAGCGATGAGGCTACTGTAACCGTAACTGTACTTCCTGCTCCTGAAATTCCAGTAATTACTCAGAATGTTGACGAGCTTAGTTGTCCGACAGCAAATACTTATCAATGGTACTTAAATGGTAGTATAATTGGTGGCGCAACGTCTCAAACTTATACTGCAACTGAAACAGGTTTATATCAGGTTGAAGTTACAAATGCTGACGGGTGTTCTAATATGTCAAATGAATTTAGTTTTACTATTTCTTTCGTTAATACTCAACTTATTAACGAACTTACAATATTCCCTAATCCTTCTGATGGCAAATTTACTATTGCAGCAAATAATATTGACTTTGAATTCTATGTAGTAAATATTGCTGGCGAAATCGTATTCTCAGGTAAAAATACAACAGAAGTAAATTTAAGCAATCTTGACAATGGAATGTATTACATAAATTTTGTTAGTGATAATAAGACTAAAACAGAAAAAATAATAATTATTAAATAAATAAACAGAATAAAAGATAGTCAGGTAATTTCTCAAATAAGTGAAATCCTGACTATCTTATATCTTTAAAAAAACAAGTTATGAAAAATTTAAAATCTTTTCTATTTGTGATTGTTGTTAGCCTTGTCTTTATGCCAAGCATTTTTGCACAGGTTACTTTTACAAACTATCAAACTCAGGATGGATTGCCTGATAATTTTATTAACGGAGGTATTGCTATAGACCAGTCAAATAATGTGTGGGCTGGAACTACTATGGGGCTTGCAATGTTTGATGGTACAACATGGACTACTTACACTACTGCAGACGGCTTAATTGATGATTATATTGATTGTGTTAGCATGGATAATGCAAATAATGTTTGGGTTGGAACTTCAAGCGGGTTGAGTAAATTCGACGGAACAAACTTCGTTAATTACACTGATGCTGACGGAATAGAAAATGGTACAATTATTTATATTGCCCCTGGTATTGGTAACGATGTTTGGATTGCAACTTATAGTGGAATTACCAAATTTGATGGTACTAGTTTTACAAATTTTAATGCCGCTGATGGTCTTCCTTCAGATGATATTCTTAGTTATATACTTTGCGATGATGCCGGTGTTTTGTGGATCGGAACATGGGCAAATGGCGTTATGAAATATGATGGTACAAATTTTACTTATGCATATAATACTGGTAATGGCTTACTTGGTGATTTTGTTGGCGGTATTGCAATAGATGATCAAGGAAATAAACTTATTGCAACTTATGCTGGAATCTCGGTTTTTAGTCCTGCAGATATTTGGGTAGAAGATTACACAGTTGAAGAGGGACTTTATTTATCGGTTGTTAAGGATATTGCTCTTGACGACAATGGCAGAATCTATGCCGGCGAATATGCTGATTATTTAGCAGAAGGAAGTGTTACAGTTTTTGACGGAACTAATTGGAATATCTATAAAGTCGCTGATGGACTTGTCGATATATTGATTAAAAGAATAAAGATTGACCATAATGGTAATGCTTGGATTGCAACAGGTAATGGAATTTCAAAAATGTCTTTGTATTCTAGTGTGGAATCTAATAATCTTATTTCTTCTGCAGTAGTTTATCCAAATCCTTGCACCAGTTATGTTACTGTAGCAAATGTTAGCGAGAATTTCTCATATCAAGTATATGATGTTACAGGAAAAAATATTACAGATAAAACTTCGTTGTCTGGAAATTTAATTGATGTAGATGCTTTGCAAAAAGGGGTTTACTTCATTAGATTTGAAGATGCTCAAAATGTGTATTCTGCTAAAATTCAGAAAAACTAAATATTAAAACTATGCCCGACCTCTATACAATTTTTAATCTAAAATTATATAGGGGTTGGGCTTATTTCTGTATTACAAAATATTGTGCTGTGTGATGAAAAGCTGTTTTGATTTTTGTTACTTATTGTTGGATGCTTTATTTGGTGTGCGAATAGGTTTAATTCTATTCAATTTCTGTGCTAATAAAAAGAGTCAATTTAAAATGATTGTTTAAAAGTAGTGCATTGTTATAATTTGAGATATTTATTTTTGTTTTAAAATTTATTACTAGGGGAAAAATATTCATTATTTCTAAAATTCATGTTATGAAAAAACTTTTTTTGATTTTTATTCTTGCAGCTATTTCATGCTCGCTTTTTTCTCAACAATGGGGTTTATATACTTTGTATGCTACAAAAAGCAGTAATAAAGCATATTTAATTGATACAGCTGATACCCCAGTAGTTTTCAAAACATGGACTTTTAACACCGCAGATAAAAGTGCGTATTCAACTTATTTAATCGCTGGTGATACGATTGTTAGAACATGCGAATATAAAGCGAGTGGCGCTCCAAATGTTGGTGGTGTTACTGGTAAATTTCAAAAAGTAACTTGGGATGGAACTGTTGCATGGGAATTTAAATATTCGTCAAGTACTTATCAAATGCACCACGATATTTGTCCCCTGCCTAATGGAAATGTGTTGATTATTGTTTGTGAAGTTAAATCGTCATCAGAAGCAACACAAGCTGGGTCGTCAACAGCTGCAACTTTTTGGACCGAGAAAATAATTGAAGTCCATCAAACTGGTCCTACAACTGGTGAAATAGTTTGGGAATGGAACTTATGGAATCATTTATGTCAGAATTACAATGCTTCAAAAGATAATTATGTTAGTTCAATTGTAGAAAATCCACAATTGGTGAATATTAATTATGCAGTTGGTCATTTACCTGATAGATGGCACATGAATGGAATTGATTATAATGCTGACCTTGATCAGATAGTAGTAAGTATGCATTTTATGAATTCTGTATTCGTTATAGACCATAGTACCACTACTGCTCAAGCCGCTAGTCATACTGGTGGTGCCTCTGGTAAAGGTGGCGACTTTCTGTATCGTTGGGGAAATCCAGCTTCTTATGGAGCAAGCGGAACTACCGTTTTTAGTACAATTCACGATGCTCATTGGGTTCCTTCTGATAATCCAAATTACCCGAATGCTCTTGCAGCATACAATAATGAAGGTGGAACTGGTGGAAAAACAGCATTTGATATTTGGCAACCTCCATATAATGGTAATAATTATGACTTGACCGTTGGTTCGGCCTATGCTCCTACAACTTCTGCGTATCAATATACCTCAACTTTTAGTGCTGCGAGCCAAGGAAACTCACAACAACTTCCAAACGGTAACTCACTAATAAATAACTTTTTTGGTTCTATTTATGAAGTTAGTCCTACAGGAACAATTCTCTGGACAAAAACTGGCGCAACCTCTTCTCATGCTTATCGTTTTGAGAAATGTTTTATTAGATTTGTTAAAGCAAGTGCTGATGCAAATGACCTTTCTATTTGTGCAGGCGACAACACTCAACTTTCTGCATCTGCAGAGGCAATTACAGAAACTAATCCAACTTTTACTTATAATTGGACTTCTACGCCCGCAGGTTTTAACTCTACTGATGCAAACCCAGTAGTAACTCCATCCGAAACTACAACTTATAATGTAATTGTTACAAATACTGCATCTGGTTGCAGCGATGAGGCAACTGTAACTGTTACTGTGCTTGTTGCTCCTGCAATTCCAGTAATTACCCAAACTGTTAACGAACTTAGTTGTCCTACTGCAAATACTTATCAATGGTACTTAAATGGTAGTATAATTGGTGGCGCTACATCTCAAACATATACTGCTACCGAATCAGGCTTGTATCAGGTTGAAGTTACAAATGCTGACGGCTGTTCTAATATCTCAGATGAATTTAGTTTTGTGCTTGATGTTTCGCTAGTTAATTCACAGTATATCAATGATCTAACAATATTCCCCAATCCTTCTGATGGTAAGTTTACTATTGCTGCAAATAATATCAATTTTGAATTTTTCGTAGTAAATATTGCTGGAGAAGTTGTATTCTCTGGGAAAAACACAACAGAAGTTAATTTAAGCCATCTTGATAATGGAATGTATTACATAAATTTTGTGTCGGATAGTCAGATTAAAACTGAAAAAATAATTATTATTAAATAAATAAACTGAATAAAAAATAAGTTATGAAAAAGCTTTTTTTGGTTTTTGCTTTTGCTGCAATTACATGCTCGCTAGTTGCACAACAATGGGGATTATATACTTTGTATGCTACAAAAAATACTAACAAGGCATACTTAGTTGACACTGCTAATACTCCAGTAACATACAAAACTTGGACATTTAGTTCGACTGATAAAAATGCGTATTCTACTTATTTAATAGAAGGTGATACACTGGTAAGAACAGTCGAGTATAAAGCTAGTGGAGCTCCAAGTATTGGTGGCGCTACTGGTAAATTTCAAAAAGTAACTTGGGCGGGAACAACTGCATGGGAATATAAGTATTCTTCAACTACTTACCAAATGCACCACGATATTTGTCCTTTGCCAAATGGAAATGTATTGTTTATTGCTTGTGAAGTAAAATCGTCATCAGATGCAACACAGGCAGGGTCTTCAACAGCTGCAACTATTTGGACCGAGAAAATAATTGAAGTCCATCAAACTGGTCCTACTACTGGTATAATAGTTTGGGAATGGAACTTATGGGATCACCTTTGTCAAAATTATAGCTCTTCAAAAGATAATTATGTTACTTCAATTATAAATAATCCACAATTGTTGAATATCAATTATACAGGTGGTACTTTACCTGATAAATGGCACATGAATGGACTTGATTATAACGAAGATCTTGATCAGATCGTTTTAAGTATGCATTATATGAATTCGGTATTTGTTATCGACCATAGCACTACTACTGCTCAAGCTGCTAGTCATGCTGGTGGTAATTCCGGCAAAGGTGGCGATTTTTTGTATCGTTGGGGAAATCCTGCTTCTTATGGTGCAAGCGGAACTACAATTTTTAGTACAATTCACGATGCCCATTGGGTTTCTTCCGATAATCCAACTTATCCAAATGCACTTGCAGCATACAATAATCAGGGTGGTACAAGTGGAAAAACAGCTTTTGATATTTGGCAACCTCCATACAATGGATATAATTATGACTTAACGGCTGGCTCAGCTTATCTACCTACAACTTATGCTTATCAATACACTTCAACATTTACAGCAAATAACGAAGGAAACTCACAACAGCTTCCAAATGGAAACTCGTTACTCTGCAACTTTCAAGGTTCTATTTACGAAATTAGTCCTACAGGTACTGTTCTGTGGACAAAAACAGGCGCATCATCTTCTCATGCATATCGTTTCGAAAAATGTTTTGTTCGTGCAGTAAATGCTACTTTAACTGCATCTGATACAGATATAAACCAAGGCGAGTCTGTTACTTTAAATACTACTGCTACTGCTATCACCGAGACTAGTCCTACTTTTGCTTATAATTGGACTTCTTCGCCTGCCGGCTTTACTAGTGCTGCAGCAAATCCAAGTGTGTCACCAACTGCAACAACAACATATTATGTTACTGTTACAAACAATCAATCTGGTTGTACAGACACCTTATCTGTTTTAATTGATGTTACTTCTGCTGTGGTTGCTGCAAATTTTACAACTGATGTAACCCAAGCTTGTGGTAGTTTAACTGTTCATTTTACCGATGCTAGTACAGGTAATCCTACATCGTGGTTGTGGAATTTTGGCGATAGCAATACATCAAATCTGCAAAATCCATCACATACTTATAGCACTCCTGGCACATATACCGTAAGTTTAGTTGCTACTAATGCAAATGGGTCAAATACTCATACTGTAAGTAATTTAATAACTGTATATGCCAATCCAAGTGTTAATCTTGGAAGCGATATTGCGCAATGTGGTGGTAACGTAAGTTTAAATGCTGGATCTGGTTTTTCAAGCTATATGTGGAATGGGATTTCTGGCAGTCAAACGAACTCTGTTAGTTCTTCAAATACTTATACTGTTGTAGTTGCGGACTCTCATGGCTGTACTGCCACAGATGCTGTTCTTGTATCTATTTATACTGTCCCTACCGTAAATTTAGGAAGCGATATTGCTCAATGTGGTGGCAATGTAAGCTTAAATGCAGGTTCGGGATTTGTAAGTTATACTTGGAATGGAGTGGTAGGTAATCAAACTAACACAGTGTCAGCGAATAACACTTATACAGTTGCTGTCGTGGATTCGCATGGTTGTACTGCTTCTGATCAGATAAATGTAACAATTTACAGTGTGCCAGTAGTAAGTTTGGGCGACGATTTTAGTATTTGCAACGGTAGTACTTCTACTTTAAATGCAGGAACTGGATTTGCTAGTTATGCTTGGAATGGAATAATTGGAACTTCTACACATACTGTAACAGGAGGAAATAATTATGTTTTAGTAGCAACAGATAATAATGGTTGTACTGCCACAGACGCGATTACTGTAACTTCCTTTACACCCACAATAATAAGTTTGTCAATGACACAAGAAAGTACAACTGGAGCAAGTGATGGTAGTGTTACTGCTACACCTGTGTCTGGAATGTCACCATATAATTATTCTTGGAGTAATGGTGCAGTAGCATCTACTGTAATAGATTTAAGTGACGGTCAATATTGTGTTACGGTTCTCGATGGAAATGGTTGTAGTACCACTGGTTGTGTATCTGTTACAATAGCAGATCAACTTTATCCACCTGTTGCTGATTTTACAGCAAATCTAACACATGCTTGTGATATGATTACTGTACAATTTACTGACTTGAGTACCAATAATCCAACAGCATGGACTTGGGATTTTGGTGATGGGTCTTCTACAACTTCGACAAACTCAGTTGCCGGAATAGAGCATACATATACTACACCTGGAATATATACAGTATCTTTAACGGTAAGTAATGGTGATGGTACTAGTGAACCTCAAATAAAAATCGATTATATTGTTGTTGGGGAAACTCCACAGATAGTTATGTCAATGACTCCCGAATCGGATGGTGGAGCGGCAGATGGTACCGCAATGGTAACAGCAACTGGCGGAACAAGTAGTTATGAATACTTATGGAACAATGGAGCAACAACTTCTGCAATCTCTGGATTAGTTGGAGGAAGCTACTGTGTTACCGTTACCGATGCGAATTCTTGTTTCATTTCTAATTGCATTGTGGTTACTGTAATTGATAATGACTTTGCAGCGTTTACTGCGAACGAAACTGATGGTTGCGCACCGCATTCCGTTCAGTTTACTGATCAGAGCTCAGGAGACGTATTAGGTTGGACATGGGATTTTGGCGATGGCTCTTCTACAAATTCAGATGCCTCACCAACACATACATATTCGACTCCTGGAATCTATTCTGTTAGTCTTACTACTACTTATGCTGACGACACTGATACTCATGTAGAATTGAATTACATTGAGGTTTTTGAAGTGCCAGAATTATCATTTGAAGTTACTAATGAGAGCAACATAGGAGCATTAGATGGTGCCGTTACTTTAACAATAACTGGTGGAGAATTGCCTTACAATATTACTTGGTCAAATAGTGCTCATACTGCGATAATTACAGGACTTGGTGCAGGGCTTTATTCGGTCGCAATAATTGATGATCATGGTTGTATCGCGATGGGAAATGTAAGTGTTGAAGTGATCACAGATATTCAAAATATTATAGCTGACGAAATCAGAATATTTCCGAATCCTACTGAAAACGAGATAAATATAATTTCTCCAACAGAAATAAAAACAATAAATATTTATGATATTACCGGAAAGCTAGTAATACAAAAAAATAATCTCAGTAAATATTGTAAAATAAATTTACAAGAATTACAATCAGGGGTTTATTTTATTGATGTACAAAATAATACTGAAAGTTTTACTGGTAGGATTGTGAAAAAATAATTATATATTGGTTGCAAATTTCTTTTAGAATAAAGTTTCTCTCAGGATAAATAAACATCCTCGGTTTTAAATCGAATTCTAATCGTAGTAAATATTATTGCAACCGTAGGCTAAAAATCCTAGTCTGCATATAAAGTTTTTATAAATGCAGGAAATTGTTTTATTTTGAAATGTTAAATTAATTTAAAGCTATTTAATAAATATTAGAAAAACTAAATGTTAAAGTTACTGTCAAAATATTTAAGAATAAATAATGTGATGCGAAAAACGTTGTTGCTTTTTAGTTTTGTAGTTGTGTCTTCATCGATAGCAGTTTCGCAAAGCGATTTTTATGATTCTGGTTCGGTGAGAGAGATAAAAATTTATTTCGAAGACGACAACTGGAAGTATATTCTTGATTCATTGTTCTTATCTGGAGATTCATATTCAAAAATAAAAGCAGATGTGAAAATTGACGGGACTACTTATAGTGGTTGCGGAATTAGGTACAAAGGCTTTAGCTCTTGGAACGAAGATGAAACAAAGAATCCATTTAGCATTAATCTAGATTATACTAATAAAAACCAAAATCACCAAGGTTATCAAAAGCTGAAACTTTCTAATGTAATTTACGATCCTTCGTTTGTGCGCGAAGTTTTAGCTTATAGCATTGCCAGAAAGTATATGCCAACATCTGAAGCAAATTTTGCAAACCTTTACATAAACGATACACTTATCGGTCTTTACACAAACGTAGAAGCTGTTGACGATTGTTTTACCGACAAACATTTTGCCGAAAAAGATAATCCATTTTTTAAAGGGAATCCGGAATCATTGGTTTATCCATTTGGTCAGAATGCAAACCTTGCTTATACTCATGGCGAGGATTCGGTGGAATATATGCCGTTTTACAGCCTTGAATCAGAATATGGTTGGGAAGAACTTTTTCATTTTATTGATGTGTTGAATAACGATACTGCAAATATCCCAGAGGTTTTAAATGTTGACAGAGCTTTGTGGATGCATGCTTTTAATTATTCGATTCTTAATCTGGATAGCTATATTGCTTATGCTCAGAATTTTTATTTGTATCAGGATCAAAATAAAAGATTTAATACAATTCTGTGGGATTTAAATATGTCGTTTGGTAGTTTTAGACATTCTGATGGTGCAACTAATTTTCAAGGTGTTACAATGACAAAGTTACCAATTCTTAATCCATTGCAGCATCTCACTTTTTCTATTTCGCCGCGACCATTGATGAAGAATTTATTCCTAAATTCTACATACAAAAAAATGTATTTAGCTCATATTCGCACAATTATAAATGAGAATATTATAAATGGCGAATATCTTGTGGAAGCTGAACAGTTACATGATTTGATTTCTGCTTCTGTTGTGGCAGACACAAATAAGTTTTACTCTAATCAGGATTTTGAAGACAATCTTTATTCTACTACTGGCGTATCAACCGAGCAGTTCCCTGGAATTCGTGATTTAATGGAAAGTCGCGCAGCATACCTCGAAACTTTTGCTGGTATTTCTGGATATCCTATTATTGATGCGACTGTACTTTCTTCTGCTCAAGCAATAAGAAATGAGAGTTTTGGCTTTTCTGTAAGGGTTTCGGGAGCAACAAAAGTCTGGTTGTATTATCGTAATGATTGTGATGGGATTTTTTCGTCGTCAATTATGAATGATGATGGTGTAAATGGAGATGTTTTAGCTGGAGATTCTCTTTTTTATACAGAAGTCCTACCTACAGGCAAAAACTTTGAATATTATTTCTGGGCTGAAAATAGTACATCAGGAGCATTTTTACCTGAGCGAGCAGCTTATGAGTTTTTTAATCTCCCAACTAGAACAGAGCCTGGCGATATTTTTGTAAACGAAATCATTTATAATAATTATGATTTTAATCAAACTGTCGAATTTAGTGATATCGAAGCAGTAGAAATTTATAATCCTTGGAACGAAGATTTGTATTTGAATAATCTAAGTATGAGATTTATGAATACTGGATTTGATGTTGGAGATACCGTTATTGCAGCACGAAAATTCTTACTGATTTATCCACAGCTTATGGATGTTTATTCTATTATCGACGACTCCAAAAATTCAAGTGTATTACAATTGCTAACAGATTCAGACTTATGTGTCGATTATTTTACTCCTGAAGCTTGTTCGTATAACCGAAGTGTTGGGCGATTCCCTGATGGGCAAAATAAACAATCAGTTCTAGTGCCAACGCCAGGGTCTTTTAATACACAACCAGAGAATATTGGTAAATCTCTTTTTGTTTATCCTGTGCCTGCCGATGAGGTGGTTTATATCGAAATGGCTTCGCTTGAATCGATAACTCAGGTTTTTATTTATAATTCTACCGGAAATCTTGTTTACAGTTCACAGCCTTCGGGTAATAATTATTTATCTATTACTGTTGATGTGAAAAATTGGTTGCCTTCAGTTTATCTTGTTAGTGTTGTTTCCGAAGCCGGAGTTGTTAGTTTAACATTTATTAAAATCTGATAATTATTATTATAAATTTGTAGAAAATTAAATTATTATTACCATGCTAAAACAAAGATTTATTAATCCGTCAATTGCTGTCCTTATAGCATTTGTAGTTTTCTCGTTCTCTTCATGTGAAAAGTCTGCTGGCGAAGGCGGAAATGCAACTATAACAGGTTCTGTTTGGGTGCGTAATTATAACAGCACTTTCACAACTCTTATAAGTGAATATGCTGGTGCTAAAGAAGATGTTTATATTGTTTACGGCGAAAATGTTGGATACGACGATAAGGTAGAAACTGATTATCTGGGATACTACAGATTCAATTATTTACGTCCTGGCAAATATACTATTTATGTTTTTTCAGAAGATTCAACTCTTACTTCACCTGATGGAAAAATTGCTGTAATTAAAGAAGTCGAAATTACGGAAAGTGATCAGGTTTTAGCTGTTCCACAAATATTAATTTATAATTAAAAGATATGAAAAATTTAGTAATTGTTTTAATGGTTTTCATACCATTATTGGGAATGTCTCAGAGTAAATCTGAGCTTAAAGCAAGTAAAATAAAGTCTAGAACAATAGAAAGGACTGAGCAAAAAGACGGAGTAACAACAACATACAAGGAGTTTTACGAAGAATATGATAAAAACGGTTATACTATTTTACAGCAAGAGTTCAACAAGACTGGCGAAGTAAAGTCGAAAGATACTTATAAATACGACAATTTTGGTAATGTGTCTGAAAAAGTAGAGTATGATAAAAAATCTGGGAATACAGTAAAAACAGTCTATAAATATGATGCTAATGGCGAAAAAATCGAAGAAACTGATTATGATTCTGGAGGAAGCGTAAAAAGTCGTCAGGTGTACTCTGTTGACAGTAAGGGGCTTAAAAAGGAAACCAAAGAGTATAACTCTAAAGGTGAACTTAAATGGATAAAAAAATACTCTTATTCAACTTTTTAACATTTTGAACTCAACAACAGACATATTACAAACTTTTGATTCTGTTCAGCTTTCTCAAATAGATGCTGTTAAGCTTCTAAATAGGGTGGATACAAAGTTTTTGGTTAAAGCTACAAGGCTCCCCGAACTTTTGGAGTGTTTAAGAGATGATTATTTAGTTCTCGAAATCAATCAGGTTAGAATGAGTAATTATAAAACGGTTTATTTTGATACTCCTGATTTCTTTTACTATTATCAGCACCAAACTGGACGATTAGAGAGACTGAAAATAAGATTACGCACATATCTCGAAACAAATCAAAGTTTTATAGAGATTAAAGTTAAGAACAATCATTCTAAAACTACCAAAAAGAGAATTGCAATTGCTGGAATTGAAGGAATGAAAGATAAAAAAGTTCAGAAATTGATAAAATCAAAATCTGATAGGTTCGATGAGATAATTCCTGTAATAGAAGTTTATTATTCTCGTATAACTCTTGTAAATAAAGAGTTTACCGAGCGACTAACCATTGATACTGGTCTTAATTATAAGTCAGATTCTGCAAGTGCCGACTTTTCTGGATTATGTATTATGGAACTAAAACAAGATAAATCGTCAAAATCTGCTTTGCGCGAATTGTTGAGAGAAAAAAGAGTATTTCAAACTTCTTTAAGTAAATATTGTTTGGGAATCGCAAGTTTATATCCAGAGGTAAAGAAAAATAATATTAAAGAAAAAATGAGATTTGTAAATAAGCTTTGTTGTGATAATGAACTGCCTAAGACAGATTGGTTAACAACAGATATTTCATCAAATTGAACTAAATAATTGAAAAATATATGAAAGCATTGAAATTTTTATTCATTTTGGGATTTGTTGCTGCAGCATCAATATTTCAGTCAAATGTTGTTTTTGCACAAGTAGAAGAAAATACAACAACCACCGAAGATGTTTGGGCGCAATCCGTAGATGAGGATTCTGTGGAGCAAGATTCTGTCGCTAAAGCAAAAGAGACAGAAGAGAAAGACTCAAAGAAAAAGAAAGATAAAGATATTGTGAAATTGGACATGAATTTCTTTGCAAATCTTATGATAGACATCGGTTCTGTACTGCTTATTATTTTTCTAATTTATTATCCGCGAAATAAAAAGTTAGGTTATATTTTTACTTTTATGCTTTTTAATGTCGTAATTTTCTTACTTACTTATGTTCTCAACGAAGTAAAGATTTCTATGGGGGCGGCTTTTGGTCTGTTCGCAGTTTTCTCTATGTTGCGATATAGGACTTCTGGTATCTCGATGAAAGATATGACTTATCTATTTATCTTTATTGCTATCGGCCTTATTTCTGCAATTCAACTAGAGTTTTATGAGTTGGGAATAATAAATGGAATATTAATAGTTTGTATTTTTATTCTGGATAGTAAAATGGTGTTTAGAAGAGAATCTAGTAGAACTGTTACTTATGATAATCTCGACTTAATTCTACCCGAAAGAAGAGAAGAGCTAATCGCAGATTTGAAAAAACGTACTGGTTTTGACATCCATCGTGTTGTAATAAAAAGAATTAATTTTCTAAAAGATTCCGCAGCTATTAAGATGTATTTTTATGATTAAAACTCTCAAAATATTTTTAATATTTGTATTGTGCTTGTTTTCTTTTTCTAGCATTCAGGCTCAAGTAAATGACGCAGGTCTATGGCTAGGAATTGGTATAGAGAAACAAATAACTCAGGCTTTTTCTGTCGAAATTGATCACTCTTCACGTTTTAATGAAAATATTTCGGAACTAGGAACTATTATTAACGAGTTAGGAGTGAATTATAAACTCGATAAAAAGTCACAATTTTCTGTCTTTTTCAGATATTATAATCAATTGCAACTTAATAATCAATATAAGCCTGTAAGCAAGTTATATGTTGACTATTCATACAAAGCTAAAGCCGAGTTTTTTGATATAAATCTTAGATTAAGATTCCAAATGCAGCAAAAAAATATATTTGTTTTTGATTCTGACGGGAGCACTAGTTCTGCTATAAGACCAAAAATAAGTTTAAAACACAGTTTTAATAAATTTGAACCTTATGTTTCAGTAGAAGTTTATATTCCTGTTTTTTACAACGACTATAAACCGATTGATAAAATTAGACTTAGCGCAGGAATAGATTATTCTTTTAGCAAAATGCACTCTGTAGATCTCGGATATCTTGTTCAACGTGAATACTTTGCCAAAAACCCAGAAACTGACTTCATTGTGCAGTTAGGGTATAAGTTTAAATTTTAGTCGGATTATCAGTGTCTGCAATTATAATTTGAATTCTTTTTTCTGGATTATTTCTAGCATATTCCTTTATGAATTTTATATTGCTAATAAATTTTCTGTCTAGCATTTCGCGGCACCAGTAGTAAACAATTACATATTCTGTATCTTTATTAATCGTGAAACTGCTTTGTGCATCTACCGTTTTTAGATGTTTGATTTTATCTTCAAGTGACTCAATGCGAATAGTGTCGGTATATTCTGCATAGCCTCTTAATACGCGGTGTCCGATTGGCAATTTTCGGGTAGATGTGTTGTCGAAATATTCTTCAATATTTTTACTGTCAGAAGCGAAGCAACTAAAGTAAAAAGCAGAATCGGGTTCGTTTATGCAATATATAAAGCCTCTTGGATACAATAATAATCGTTCATCTGTAAATGCAACATCAGATTTCTCTATTCCTAATTTTTTTATGGTTCTTTCTATGGGGTTTTGAGCAAATATTGTAAAAGGAAGTAGAATGGCTATGATAATAAATGCTTTTCTCATGTTTTGGTTTGTTTTATGGACTCAATTTTTATTTATTCAAATATAGTTTGTTATATTTTTATAGCCAAATTATATTTCCTAGTTACTGCTTAATATTTCCGTATCTTGCGAAAAATTCAATGTCGATAATAAGTAAGGTGAGGTTGATAGAGCATTTGTATAGTCAGCTCGATAAAGAAATTGATACTTTTAATCTTCGAACAAAACTTGCTTGTGCAAGTGGATGTGGTAAGTGTTGCAATAAGACTGATATAGAAGCCTCACCGCTAGAGTTTTTGCCTTGGTCATTTCATATTTATGTTAGTGGAAAATCTCAAGAAATTCTTGACGAATTAAAATGCAAAAAAGACAGCGAGTGTTTCTTGTATAGTCATTTGTCTTTAATCGACAATAATATCGGTAATTGTGAAGATTATTATCGTCGTGGGCTTATTTGCCGGCTTTTTGGTAACGCCGCCAATCGAAATAAGTATGGCAAAACAGAACTTCTAACTTGTAAGATTATTAAGGAAGCTTTCCCAGAAGAAGTAGCAGAATTGTCATCCGACATTGGAAAAAAAAGATATGTTCCTGTTTGCACCGATTATTATATGCGACTTCAGCAAATAGACTTTAAACTAGGAAATATTATTGTTCCAATTAATGAGGCAATGGAAATCGCACTTCAAGAAGTACTTAACTATTATTCTTATCATCCTTATCACAGTAGATTGAGACATTCGGCGTAGGCAGAAATAATTGTTTAGCTTGATTAGGAGATGATAAGCATAAGCAAAAAAAAATCCTCCGGCACAACCAAAGGATTCTATAAAATAATCAAATTATATCGGGTGTTTTGGTATTACCTCACAAAATTCATATATTGTTTTTTTTCTTGTTCGGGAGCAATAATTACATTTTTGCCATTTTCAATTAACTTTAAAAGATAAGCCATGTTTTTTCCTAGTATGCGCATAATCTGAACCCCTTCAATGTCTTGGTGTATGTCGCCTGGTTTTGTCCCATGAATAACATTCCAATAATTAGAAGTGGGAAGCAGCATTTCTGAATAATTTAAGAAATTGTTTAATTCATTTAAAGTTGGTATTCCTCCAGATCGTCTAACTGCAACTACACTTGCGCCAGCTTTATGCCTGAATAAATTATTGTTTGCACCCGAAACATAAAAAGCCCTGTCGAGGAAAGATTTCATATTACCAGCAATGGAAGCATAATGAACAGGCGAGCCAAGAATAATACCATCTGCTTCTTTCATTTTTTGAATCCAGTCATTTACATCGTCATCTCTTACAACACATTTCTCATCTCGAGTTTTCAGACAATTGTTACAGGCCAAACAGCCACTAATCATTTTATTTCCAACACTTATTATTTCTGTTTCAATTCCTTCTTTTTCTAGTTCGTCAGTAACTATTTTTATTGCTTGATATGTGTTTCCTTTTGAATGAGGACTGCCGTTAAATGCGATTACTTTCATATTTTATAATTTTTGAATAAAGCACAATTTAGTGTTTATTTTTAGATGTGCAAAATTTTAAGAAAGCAATTTCTAAACTATTTTAGAAGTGTTACAATTTTTCTCCGCCGCGGCGAAACTAGATAACACAATGTGAAGCTTATAAAAGCGTGCCTAGGTTCTAAATATTTGCTTTAACAACTGCTTTTATGTTCAATTCATTTTCTTACATTTGCAAAACAATGAACCAATTATTCGACATATACGATGTGCTGATGTTGATTTCGGGAATTTTGATTCTCGCAGTTTTGCTATTAACTGCAATTGTCTCTTTTGTCGAAAACGAAAAATATGCGGTTAAGAAAACTTTATTTCTGACATTGTGCTTTCTCACTTACTTAATTATTCCTGTTCTCGACTTTCCATATCAAAACTTGCTAGAAATTATTTTGATGTCATTTTTTGCATTTTTCGGCATATTAATGATTTTGCCAATTCAAAATACAAGTAAAATTAAAAATTACATCTTTTCAGCTAAAATAGACGAGCGAGATATTATGTTTTCACGAAAAGATCTAAACCAAGGAACAAAGAACTACAATGAATATTATAATTCTAGACCTGAAAAGAAAGATATTGACGATAAAATAAGACAAAAACCTGGCATATTGGCCGAAAATACAAGCTACTTTAATAGAATTTTGTTTGCATCTGCTAAAGCTACATTTAGTACAGTCGAGTGTTTTAACCCATTCCTAAATGCTGAAATTTCGGCAGATAAGTTTGAAGTTGACCCAACTATCATTACAAATTATATTAAGTCATGGGCAAAACAATTGGGCGCCAAAGATTGTGGTGTAACTTTGCTCTTAGATTATCATAAATATTCGCATCGTGGTAGAACTCAACATTATGGCGAAGAAGTAAATCTAAATCATAAATATGCAATTGCGTTTACTGTCGAGATGTCGAATTCTATGATTGCTCCAGCTCCTGCAGCTCCAACTGTAATGGAATCGGCGCAGCAATACTTAAATGCTGGCACTATTGCAATGCAAATTGCTTTTTTTATCAACGAGCTTGGGCATGACGCTCTTGCGCATATCGATGGCAATTATCAGGTTGTCTGTCCTTTGGTGGCGAAAGATGCAGGTCTCGGCGAAATTGGTCGTATGGGACTGCTTATTACTCCTGAGCTTGGTCCAAGAGTTAGAATTGCGGTAGTTACTACAAATCTTCCAATGATTACAGATACTCCAACATTTGAACCTTCTGTTATCGATTTTTGTAATATTTGTAAAAAATGTGCCGACACTTGTCCGGGTAAAGCAATTTCGAATAAACCGCAGGAAAATATTGATGGACAAATTCGATGGCAAATAAATCAGGAAGCTTGCTATAATTATTGGGTAACTTGTGGTACAGATTGCGCTAGATGTATGAGTGTTTGTCCGTATTCTCATCCCAATAATCTTTTGCATAACACTGTACGTCGTGGCTTAAAAAATTCATATTTATTTCGACGATTTGCAATCAAAGCTGATAATTTTCTGTATGGAAGAAAGCCTGCTCCAAAAAAATCTGAAAAATGGATAGAAGAAGTAAGACAATAATAATTAGTTGCTTTTAAACAATATTAACAATGAAAATATTTTTCACATTTATTCTGACTTTTACAGTTTTAATTTCATCAGGACAAAGAGTTATAAGAAAAATTTCATCCGAAATGTGTGACTGTATTTCAGGAATTGACATAAAAAATTTAAACGTACAGCAAGCAGACGAAGAATTTAAAATATGTGCTACAATTTTTATCTATTATGGCAATGAGCTAAAAAAGAAAGGATACGATATTCAGAAGGAAGAAGAGCTAAAATCTGCAATGGGAAAAATAATGGCAAGATTAAGCCAAACTTGTCCGGAACTAATAAATGTAATTGGTTTTATCCAATGCTCAGCTGGAGACACCATTAAATCTAATATTGTAGATAGTGCTGATTGTAAAATTTTACGTGATGCAAAGTTTCAAATGAAAGATAGTATTAAACATTCTGTTTTTGTTTTTAGTGGAAATCTGCAAATAGAAAACAATCTTACCAGTAATTATGAAACCAGATCTGAAATTATTTGGGTGAACGATTGTGAGTATATTTTAAAACTATTAAGTACAACTGATCCTGATATGGAGAAATATTTCGACTATGGGACAGAGATGAGGGTTTGTGTTTTGGAAGTTAACGGCGATATTGTCAAATGTAGGATGGAAATGGGTAATGGCAATTTATTTTATATTGGAGAAATGGAAAAAATAGAATAATGATCTGTAATTATTAGGTAATAAGGTTTAAATTATTGTTATCTCGGTTTTTATTAAGATTTTGTCGAGAATAAGGTTCGAACAAAAAAAGAGTTTAACGACACTTCAAAAATCTTATTGTTTTCGCGCTCGCTCGGATTTGTAATCCGAGTGCGCAGTAATCCCTAAAATTATAACTTGCTCTGGTTCTTATTGCATATATTGGCAAATAAAACAGGCATTTTCTTAATTAACTCAATCTCAATTAAGATAAAAAAATATAAAAGAAGAGCAAAGCCATTATTTAAATATGGACTGGATTACTTGGCAAATCTAATCTACATCAACGAATTAGACAAATTTAAGGTATGTTGTAATTTTTTGTCATGTACTGAGATTTTTTTATTAAATTTATAGCGTGGTTTTTTTTATGCATTAAACCCTTTTGATTATGAAAAGAAAAGAAATTTATATTGCTTTTGTATTTATTCTTATTACAAAGTTGACTTTGGGACAAGTGTCAGTTGATTGGCAATATGTTACTGAAACTTCAATAGTCGAAAGTGCAGACGGTATTTGTTCGACATCTGATGGTGGAATTATTATTTGCAGTTGTGTTTATTCTGAAGATGAGGAGGTCTTTGTGACTTATGGAAACTCAGATGTTTTAGTGACAAAGTTTGATATTAATGGTAATATGCAGTGGAAGAAGAACTATGGAGGTGCTTATAATGACTTTGGAAGAGCAATTGTTCAAACAATTGATGGTGGGTACGTAATTGCTGCTAATACATTTTCTGACGGTGATGATGTTATTGGAAATCATGGCTCATGTGATATGCTTGTTATGAAAATTTCAAATATCGGAGAGATTGAATGGCAAAAATGTATTGGAGGTACAAATGATGATGTGTGTGCTTCTATGATTTTAGATGATGATAATGGACTTGTACTGGTTGGAAGAACAGAATCAACTGATGGAGATATTCCAAGCAATCAGGGTTCGTCAGATGGACTTATTGTAAAGTTAACAGAAGATGGCGAAACAGAGTGGATTTATTGCTATGGAGGTAGTGCGGCGGATAGTTTTTCTGACGTTGTTGAAACAGTTGTAGGAACCTATATTGTTACTGGTACAACATATTCTAATGATGGAGATTTTATTGGTAATCATGGTGGGGCAGATGTGCTATTCTTAAAACTAAGTAGCTCAGGAGCATACAATTTGTCAAAATGTTTTGGTGGTTCAGGCTATGATTATGGTGGTAGTGTTATTGCAACTATATGTGGGAACTATGCTTTATGTGCCACAGCAGGCAGTTCGGATGGAGATGTTTCTGAGAGTTTTGGAAATGATGATGTATGGATAGTGAAATCATCATATAATGGTCAGATTCAGTGGGAAAAATCATTCGGCACTATTTTCTCTGATGCGGGAGTTTCAATTATTCAAAATAGTGATGGATCATATGTTATAGCTGCAAATAAGGGAGATATGCCTGATGACCTTATGATGCGTGATGTTTGGGTTATTAAACTTAGTATTTCCGGAGGTTTGTTGTGGGATATTGTTTATGGTATAGCAGGACACTGGGATGTTTCTAATAAGATAATTAGACATGAAGATGGAATATATACCTTAATCTCCACTTATGGTTTTAGCTTAAATAGTGGGGCGATCATTGGAAGTACTTTCTATAAAGCTATGCGATTAATTGAGCCTAATATACATGGATTTATGTTTAATGATGAAAATGGTGACGGCATTTTTAATAATGATGAAAATGGAATTAATGGGCATGTTATCACATTAGAACCTGGGTCACAATACGCAATAACTAATAATGAAGGTTACTACTTTTTTACTGCAAACCCCGGATTATATCAGGTCTCATATTCTTTACAGAACAATTGGATAAATACAACATCAAACCCTTTAAATGCAACTGCAAATTATAGCTCAAGTTATAATTTTGGAGTTCAAGCTTTGAGTAATATTGTAGATGAATCAGTTATTATAACAGGTTCTCCGACAGGAACAAATTCAATGACATATTATTGGCTAACATATCATAATTTAGGCACACAAGATGATTCCGGGATAATCAGTTTTGAACATGATCCAAATTTAGAGTATATGAATAGCACTCAAGATCCTTTATCTCAAGATGAAAATATTATTTCATGGATGACTGAAACGGTTGGAGCAACGAATCAAGTGTCACTTAGGTGTGATTTAGCAGTACCTGGAGTAGAGTATATAGGAACAATTTTAGAAAGTAGTGCATATATTCAACCGGATGTCGAAGATATTTCAATTGTAAATAATTATGACACAATAAATCAGGTTGTTACAGCAGCATATGACCCAAATATGAAATTAGTTGAACCGGTTGGACAAGGAAGTGAGGGTTATCTTCAGCATGGCGAAAGACTAACATACACAATTCACTTCCAAAATACCGGGAATGATACGGCATCTTTAGTCGTTATTAAAGATACAATTGACTCAAATCTTAATTTAGAAACTTTTGAAGTTATAGCATATAGCCATGAGATGAATTTGGAACTAAGTGATAATAGTATTATGAACTTTATTTTTTCGAATATAAACTTACCTGATAGTACAACAGATGAAGCCAATAGTCATGGTTTTGTAAAATACTCAATATCACCAAAAGAAGGATTACCTGATTATACTCCCGTGAGAAATACAGCTCATATATATTTTGACCTAAATCCTGCTATTAGTACAGAAACTGTATTAACAACTTATGTGTCAGAAGCAATATTAACACAAAACCAAACTTGGTTTAGTAAGCCATCAGAATTAGAATTATTCCCAAATCCTACTTTTGGTAATACAACTCTTAACACAGGATCTTATTCGGAGAAGGAAATTTCAGTTTGCAATCTGAACGGTGAAATAATCGATAAATATAATTGCGACAGTCAATATACTTTGATCGACTTATCAGATTATAATCAGGGAATATATTTAGTAATTGTAAAGAAACAAGATGAAGTTTCTTTTATTAAGCTTGTAAAGTATTAGTTGAATATTTTTTAAACGGACTTAATCAAATATATTGATTAGTGAAATAATACAAATATATGAAAATTGATTTTTGGCGTATATCTTTGCTAAAACTGAGGTAAGAAGATTTGCAAAGATTACGACAAAATTTTTGTCATGTCCTGAGGCGTAAGTGGCAATAAAATTCTATAATAAGCTTTAATAATGAGGACTATATTTCTTTGAATGAATTGGCAAAAAGCCAGCATCAAAAAGTCGTAATTTTTAAATAGATGAGTATTAAGAATACAGTCTAATGTCTAGGCGATTGACAACTGTTATATAATTCAAATCACTGTTGTCCGGTAAACTTTAAGAGAAGGAAGATACTGAGATCTTCCTTTCTCTTTTTTTTGTAGCTTTGTTTCACCACAAAACCAAACTACTATGGACAAAACTACACTCAGGCTGGGGCACTAATTGGAGCGTAGCGGAAATCGTGAACACCTTTAAAATAAACAACTTTGTGAACAAACCACCTAAAGGTGCTCTCGCTCGGATTTAACTTCGTTGAGCTCACCGCCAATTGGCGGTTCGGTTGTAATCCGAGTGCGCAGTAATCCCTAAAATTATAACTTGCAGGATA
>JBBQCZ010000017.1:0-40080 GCA_038319215.1 Bacteroidales bacterium
GTAATATGATTATCGAATTCAAATTGCTCGACAATTTCGCGAGCTTCTTCCGAAAATCCATTTATATAGTTGCGCAGGTTTGCAGCAATATTATTTGGGTCGGCAATAAGTTTATCAAAACTAAACAAACTACGATTGTGAAAATTGTATCCAGCCTCCTTATTGAGTATAGGATCAAGGTTTTGGATATTCATTAACTTAACTTGCTCGAACTTTTTAAGTACAGAATCTTTGGTTTTCTCCATCACACAATCTAATCGCCGTAATACGGTCAATGGCAAAATAACCTTTCCGTAATCGCTCTGCTTGTAATCACCACGCAATAAATCTGCTATCGACCAAATAAAATTTGCTGTTTCTTTAAAGTTCATGTTTTGTTATATAGATGTTTTTAATCAATCTGTTATTTGAAGTGATAAAAGTAATTATTTTTTGTTGTAAGTTTAGAAATTTCCCTTCAAATTTATCTCTTTACTTTCAGTATATAAATTAATCTGTTGGGATTTGGGATATTGAATTCTAAAAAACTTGAGTTTATTTACCGCTGGCGTTCGCTCGAATTTAGCTAGGCTGCGTTGCGCTGATTAACTTCGGTTGCTGATCCGCCAACTGGCGTCGAAGAAGTCGAAGTGAGCTCACCGTCAGTTGGCGGTTCGGTTGTAATTTTACTGTACTGTTAGCTAAAGCTTAAACGCCTGGATTGCAAATCACTAATGTTCGAAACCTTAAAATTTAATAATTTTTACGAGCTTGAATTTTGCAAATTAAGCTATGAATTTCATTCGAAGCGTCGCGGGTAGGCCTGGTCCGCGGTGTATGGCATTTGTTTTAGGCCAAGGTCGACGTACAATTCTATTGTTTCATCTCGAGGCGGGTTGGATAGCATCGCTTTGTCTTGATTTTTTTGTAACTTTTTTTATCAAGAAAAAAAGTTAGGATACAAAATGGGATGACATAATTTGTTTAATAAATGTATAAATTCGTTGCAATAACTATATAATTCTTGGTTTTAGTTGTGGTGTTTCTAGTAGGGCTTATGTTTCGAACACTAGTGATTGCAAATCCTAGATTGTAAGATTATCTCTCTTTTTGTCGTTTTTAAGAGGCTTAGCACATTGCCGTATTTATTCTACAATAAGCTCGCTTTCTTTTAGCTCTTCATCCGATTTTATGTAAGAATTTAAAATTCCATTCATCGAATTAAACTTAATATTTAGATTGTCGGTTTTCTTGTTTGGGTAAAAGAATACGGTTTTTGTTTCACCTGGGATTAAATCAAAAAAGTTGTTTGAGAATTTACAATCTATTCCGGGAGCTGAAATATAAAGTGATTTTACAAATACTTTTGTGGTTAAAATAATTTCCCAATAATCTTGATTCTTCTTTAGGTTGTAATGAAAATCGGCTTTTGGAATTCTTAAATCTTTATTTTTCCCCGTTGTTAAACTTCTTTCGGACAATAAGCCACCTTCGTTAAAATCATACAGCTTTATTTGGATATACGTACTGTCCTTATATTTTGAAATTAGTTCGTTAGAAATGTTTTCAAAACTTACTTCATTCGATGACAGTAAGTCCAAAATAGTAACCGTAGAATCAGCAATAATAAGTCTTCCGTTAAAGTCGGATATGCTTATTACTGCTTTTACATTTAAAGTGGTGTTGCGTTGGTTTACTGCAAAAACTTTAAATTCATTTTTTTGCAAAAAGGCTGCAATGTAAATGTCTTCAAATGCTTTTTTTGCGAAATAGTACAATGCTTTTGGCTGTTTGTAATAATCTACTGCCGACCACGAAATTGCAGGCCAGCAATCGTTAAACTGCCAAAATAGCGTTCCCATGCAATATGGCATTGATGATAAATGTGCGTCGAAAGCTTCTTGTAGTCCTTCTGCTTGCATAAGCTGACTAATGTAAATATAGTTTTCAAATTTTTCGGGAACCGGATATTCTCGTTGCATATATTTGTTAATTGCATCAAATCCAAAAGGATGTTTCTGGTGCGATTTTAAAGACTCAGAATATCTGTAAAGCGAATCCACGGGCATAAATTTTTCAAGAGAATTTATTGAAGGAATTCCCTGAAAACCATATTCACTCATGAACCTACCTGTTTTTTCGAAGTACATATCAAAATCTTCCATTCCCCACCAAACTCCCCAATAATGCGAGTCGCCAGTGGTTAACGATTCTTTTCTTCCCCATCCGTAAAATGGCGAACTCGGAATATATTTACGCGATCTGTCAATCGATGCAATAGTCTTTGGAATAATACGGTGAAACAGATTGTCGTAATCTTTCCATATTTTTACCGAATCTTCAGGGCTTAGATTAAACTGTTTTTGCCATCCCCAATCGAACCAGCCATTGCTTATTTCGTTGTTTCCACAGTACATAACTATAGAAGGATGATTATATAAACGATTAACCTGATATTTTACTTCTTCGGTAATATTTTCGGTCATTTCATCTGACAAAGGATACATTGAACAGGAAAACATAAAATCCTGCCATACCATAATACCCAGAGAATCACAAATATTATAGAATTCATCGTTTTCATAAATTCCACCTCCCCAAACACGAAGCATATTAAAATTTGCATCTTTGGCTAAAATCAAAAGCTCTTCGTAATTTTTGTGTGAATTACTTCCGTTAAAATATTCAGCCGGAACCCAATTTGCCCCTCGTGCAAAAACCGGTATCCCATTAAGTATAAAGTAAAATTCCTGTCCGCTTTCATCTGTATTTGTAACCAACTCAATCTTTCTTAAACCAGTTTTTATATTACTTTCTTCTACCCTAAATTTAGTACTCACTTGAACTTTAATATCATACATTTCAGCCGCTCCCAATCCGTTACACCACCATAATTTTGGATTGCGTATTTGAAATTCGACAGGGTAAACTTGCTTTCCTTCAAAAATTTCGAGTTTCTGACTCAAAGTATCGAAAGCCTTATTGGGACTGAGAATTTTCACATTCCCATTATAATAATTTTCCGATTCCAATTCAATAAAAGCAACCATAAATGCCATTGTATCTGTTAATAGTTTTTGCTCGATATTGACATTTGTTATTCTAAGTTTTTCCCACGAGTTTATGTAAACATCTTTGTATATTCCACATGTTTCTAAGTTTGGGGCAAAATCCCACCCAAATTGATATGGTGCTTTTCTAGTAAAATTTCTTTCGTCAGGAATTGCATAGCCGCCTTCTATAAGTTTTTGTTTGTTATATTCTGATGATGGGTGAAAAACGACTTCGAGAATGTTCTTATCTTTTTTTCTGATAGAATCGTTAATCACAAAAACCCACTGACGGAACATATTCATTGTTTCTCCAAGTTTTTCTTCATTAAGAAATACTTCTGCATGAGTATCTATTCCATCAAAAACTAGTTCCAGATTTCTGTTTATAAAATCTGAAGAAATATCAAATTCGGTACGGTAAGTCCATTCCTGATTGCTTATCCATGCAAGACTGTCTGCATTCGTTCCGAAAAAAGGATCTTTGATAAGCCCATTTGCGAATAGATCGGTGTGTATATTTCCTGGAACGGTTGCAGGATACCATTTTTCAGTTTTCGGGTAATAAAATTCCCATCCTTTGTCGAGATTAATCCTTTTTCTAGTAGATTTTTGATTACACGAAAAAAGCAACATCAGACTTAAAACTGAAGAAATTATTATTATTTTTGACAGGTAATTTTTAAAAGTATCCATATATGAAAAAGTCTATTTTTCTAATTTTACTTGTTTCTGCAATTTTGCTTTCATGCAAAAATAAACAAAACAATTCGTTTGAGGATAATATTATTCCAAAACCTTCTGAAGTTGAAATTAAAAGCGGTGAACTTGTTGTTGAGCCTGAGATTTATCTTATCATCAACGAGAATTGTGCTGGTGCAACAAAGGTTAAATCTTATGTGATGGATTTTCTGTCAAAATCGTATAAAGTTGATGATGTACCTGAAAAACAACGGGATGGGACTAATATTTTTATGAGTGTTGCCGGAGAAGGTAATCCTGAGTCTTATGAGTTGACAATTAGCGATATTGGAATTGAAATAGTTTCTCCTGGATATGCCGGTTTGTTTATGGGATTTCAAACATTACGGCAGTTGTTCCCTCCAGAAATCGAGTCTGGTGCTAAGCTAGAAAATGTAAAACTTCCTTATTTGAAGATTACAGATGAACCAAGATTTAAGTATAGAGGAATGCATCTCGATGTTTGCCGTCACTTCTTTTCGGTGGACGATGTAAAATCATATATAGATATGCTGGCCATGCACAAATTTAATGTTTTTCACTGGCATTTAACCGATGATCAAGGATGGAGAATAGAAATAAAAGCTTTACCCGAACTTACCCGAATAGGTTCGCAACGAAGTGGAACATTAATTAAAAAGAACTGGGGCGAATATGATAATATTCCTTATGGTGGATATTACACACAGGATCAAATTAAGGAAATTGTTAAATATGCCGAAGATAGGTTTATCACTGTTATTCCAGAAATTGAAATGCCCGGTCATGCTCTTGCCGCACTTGCTGGATATCCAGAACTTGGTTGCACTGGTGGTCCTTATGAAGTTTGTAAAACTTGGGGCGTTTTTGATGATGTGTTTTGTGCCGGAAATGAAAATACTTATAAATTTCTCGAAACCGTAATTGATGAGGTTTGTGAATTGTTTCCGAATTCTCCATATATACATGTTGGTGGTGATGAATGTCCAAAAACTAGCTGGGAAACTTGTGCCAAATGTCAAAATAAAATTAAAGAGGAGGGACTTGCTGATGAACATGAGTTGCAGAGTTATCTAATACAGAGAATGGAAAAATACATTATCTCTAAAGGAAAACGTATTATTGGCTGGGACGAAATTCTCGAAGGTGGGCTTGCTCCCGATGCAACAGTAATGTCGTGGCGTGGCGAAGAAGGCGCAATTGCTGCTGCAACGCAAAATCACGATGCAATTATGACTCCTGGTGGATACTGCTATTTTGATCATTACCAAAGCGAAGATGTTGATAATGAGCCTTTTGCAATTGGTGGATTTACAAACTGCGAAAAAATATATAGCTGGAATCCAATACCAGACACTCTAACTACTGAGCAAGCTAAACACATTATCGGTGTGCAGGCAAATTTGTGGACAGAATATATTATCGATTTAAATCAAATTGAATATATGGTTTTGCCTAGAATGGCTGCACTCAGCGAAATTGCTTGGTCAACCAACAAAGACGAAAGCTATGCTGCTTTTAAGAAAAGACTTCAGCCAATGTTTTTAAGATACGAAAAAGCTGGATATAATTATGCAAAGCACGAGGTGGAAAAATAAAAACGTTTACATTATGCTATCTATTCGCCGCAGCGAAGAAGTAATTCTTCTTTTTTGACGATTCCATGTCGTTTCGCAAAAGCTACACGACGATGGAATGTCAAGAATGGCAATCTAAGTACTTTAGGCACTCTAGGCACTCTAAGTACTCTAGGCACTTCTTATTTGACGATTCCATGTCGCTCCGCAAAAGCTACACGACGATGGAATGTCAAGAATGGCAATCTAAGTACTTTAGGCACTCTAGGCACTCTAAGTACTCTAGGCACTTCTTATTTGACGATTCCATGTAGTTTCGCAAAAGCTACACAACGATGGAATGTCAAAAAATCGAGACTAAAACTTAATTAATCCTTGATTATTTTTTTGTAATTAAATGAATCTTTTACACTATAGTACTCTAAGTACTCTAGGCACTTTAAGTACTTTAGACACTTTAGGCACTTCTTAAAAATAATCCTTGCAAATCTCCCAAACAAAGCATAAATTTGGAGCCTTAAAAACAAAATACTTCTAAATAATGAAAACTCAGTTTGATCCTTACAGCAACTATCTTGCAACACTTAAGAAGATCGGATATGTGCCGCGCAAAGAAGCAACACAGGAAGATTACAATCGTATCGGGTTTATGTCAGGGCTCGAAGTTCATCAACAATTATTAACCGATAAGAAATTATTTTGTAATTGCCCTGCTGGAATTTTCCACAAGCACGACGATTATAATGCTGAAGTAATTCGCCACATGCGTCCTACTTTAAGCGAACTTGGTGAATATGATGGCACTGCTCTTATGGAGTTTAAGACCAAAAAAGAAATCGTTTATCGTATTAATAACGAAAACGCTTGTACTTATGAAGTTGATGACACTCCACCGTTTTTAATCAATAGACAAGCTTTGGATAGAGCGTTGCAAATCACTATTTTAAGTAAGTTTAACGTTGTTGGTGAGGTTCATATTACTCGTAAACAATATCTTGATGGTAGTATTCCAACTGGTTTTCAGCGTACTGCAATTCTTGGTGTTGAAGGCGAAATTCAGCTTAAGAATAAAAAAGTAAGATTAATTCAATTAAGTATCGAAGAGGACTCATGTCGCGAAATTAGTGATATTGGTCATCGCAGAATATACAAAACTGATCGTCTTGGTATGCCGCTTATAGAAACGGTAACATATCCAGACATGGTTAATCCTGATGAGGTTAAAGAAGCTTGTGATTATATTCGTTTCTTAAATCGCTCTACCGGACTTGTAAGAACAGGAATGGGAGCAGGTCGTGAGGATGTAAATGTTAGTTGTACAGGTGGAACAAGAGTAGAAATTAAAGGCGTTGCTCATTCAAAATGGATTCCAGAATTAACGCATAACGAATGTTTTAGACAGTGGTCACTTCTTGCAATTCGCGAAGAATTATTAAGCCGTGTTAAAGAACCCAAAGCATGGAAAATCGAGTCTGCATTATTAGATTTTGATGCGTTTAAAATCTCTCATCAAGCAATTAAAGATGCACGTGAAAACGGACAAAAACTAATCGCAGTAAGATTGCCGAACTTCAAAGGAATATTATCATTTTTTAACCAACCTGGTATTTTATTCGCAGAAGAAATTGCTGACAGACTAAAAGTTATTGCATGTATCGAGAAACCAAATATGGTTCATACCGAAATGCCGCAGCAAATTATCACATCTGCAGATATGGACATCATTAAATTGATTCTAAATACTGACGATGAAAAAGATGCTGTAATTGTTTTCTGGGCGCCCGAAGCTGATATCAAAACTGCACTTGAGACAATTGAAGAGCGTTGTAAAATGGCTTTTGAAGGAGTTCCTAACGAAACAAGAAAATCTTTTGAAGACGGAACAACAATTTTCGAACGCGTATTGCCTGGAGCAGACAGAATGTATCCAGATACAGACTCAATGCCTATTCCACTCGAAAGTTCACATATCGATAATTTAGCCAAGACTATTCCAAACGATGTTCACGAAAGACTCGCACAAATGATTAAGTGGGGCATTCCTGCTGACACATATCATTATTTGCTAAGTAAAAACCTATTTCCAGTAATTGAAAAAGCAATTGTTGAATTAGGTGTTGATCCTAAAAAAGTTGGTAAATTGTTTGGTCAGGAGCTAAAATACGTTGAGGGACATTACGAAGCAGGTAGTGATTTTGATTATTCAAGAATTATCGATCTTATAAAATTCAGCAAAGAAAACGATTATAAATGTCCTTTGGGCGCAGCAATGTTGCCTGAATTATATCAGCATCCGAATATGGATTTTAACTCAATCCTTACTGTTATCAAGTTTAAAAAACGCAGTAAAGAAGAATTGATTTCTAAGATAGATTTCTTAAGCAATAAATTTGACAAGGAAGCAAAAATCAATTCAAAGAAAAATAAATCTGCATGGATAATGGGTCAAATTCGCCCAATGGCAGTCGGTAATATCGAGCTTGCAGAGTTAAAATCAGAGATTGATAATATGATTAAGTAATTGATACAGAAATATTTATAATGGATAATACAGATTTTTTTCAGGGATATAAAGGCCGTTCTTTAGAGGTTCTTAAGAAATTTAGTGTTCGTGTATGGGGTCAAGCCGAGATGAATACTACCCGTGGTGAATTTAAAGGAACAATTTTACCAAGATCATCAAATGATGACGACGAACATATTGTGATGAAAGTAATTACCGGTTACAATATCGGAATCGACATCAACACAATTATTGATATGAAAGAAGTTGGTTATAAAAAAGCCAATTATGCAATTCCGGAGAAACAATTTCCTTATACCGAAGGATTGCCTCACGTAAAACTTTTTGGTACAGGCGGAACAATTGCTTCACGTCTCGATTATAGAACTGGTGCAGTAATTCCTGCATTTTCGCCAGGTGAATTATATGGCGCTGTTCCAGAACTTGCAGATATTTGTAATCTAGATACAGAAAAAATCTTTGCTGTATTTAGCGAGAATATGGGTCCTCAGCAGTATATCGAATTAGCAAAAGCGATAGGTAGAGAAATTGAAAAAGGTGTGGATGGAATCGTTATTGGTCATGGAACTGATACTCTTCATCATACTGGTGCAGTTCTTACTTTTATGTGCCAGAATTTGCCAGTTCCAGTTGTACTAGTTGGTTCTCAGCGCTCTTCCGATCGTCCAAGTTCTGATGCTGCATTAAATCTTATGCACGCAATGAAAACTGCTGGAACTTCTGATATTGCTGAAGTTATGATTTGTATGTTCGGACCAACATCTGATGAATATGGTTTGTTACACAAAGGTACTAGGGTTAGAAAAATGCACTCGTCGTATCGTTCTACTTTTAGAACAATTGGCGACACACCACTTGCTATGGTTACACGTGAGAAAATAACTCCTATCAAGAAAAATTATCACAAACGCCGTAACGATAAAAATGTAATTATTAAACCTTTCTTTAGCGATAAAGTTACAATGCTTTATTATTACACTGGTATGAAACCTGACGTAATTGACGGATTGGTAGATGCAGGTTACAAAGGAATTGTTTTTGTGGGAACTGGTCTTGGTCACGTAAATAAAGAGATTTATCCTGCAATTCGTAGAGCTCATGCTGCTGGTGTTCACATGTACATGACTTTACAAACCATTTGGGGATATGTTCAGATGTACGTTTATGATACAGGTCGTGATATGATGGCAATGGGAATTATTCCAGCTGGAAATATGTTGCCTGAAGTTGGTTATATTAAATTAAGCTGGGCACTCGGGCAAACTGAAGATCATGAAGAGGTTAAAAAGTTAATGTTAACGCCTATAAATGACGAAATTACAGAACGCGAGCCATATAACGGATATCTTGTTTATCAGGGTGGCGTTCCAGAAGTTGAAGAATTTATTAAAAAAGTACATAAATAAAAAAGTGCTTTATTAATGTCAAAATTACGTAAGTAATTCATATAAAACAAGTTACAAAACAGATTGCGATTATTTGCAGTCTGTTTTTATAAATACAAATACGGTTTAGAAAAAATTGTGTTAAAGCGAAGAACAAATTATATTTAAAACAGTTTTTTTGTAATGATAGAAATGGCTATAGAGAAAAAAATACAGTTATCATCTTTTGTGGAGTCTCTTAGACCTGCATTTAAAAACTCGTTACCTGGATCAGAAGCTCATAAACTTATGATTCCCAAATTTCAGGGCATTGCGCCCGAATATTTTAGCCAATTTGAGAAATTAAGAGATGCTGCTGTTTTGATTATTTTATTTGAAGAAAATGATAGAATTAAAACTGTATTTATTGAACGAATGCCCGATCCTGGTCCTCATTCTGGTCAGATTGCATTTCCGGGTGGTAAATTTGAAATTTCTGATGTCGATTTGATAGAAACTGCATTAAGGGAGGCACTTGAGGAAATAGGAGTGGAGATTGACAGAAATAATGTAGTTGGAGAATTAACGCCGATTCAAATTCCTATAAGCGGATTTTCAGTTTTGCCGGTTGTTTGTACTGCTGGTTTTGTGTCTGAATTTAAGCTTTGCGAAATTGAAGTAAAAGATGCTTTCGTTGTTGATTTGTTTGAATTACTAAATACCGAAACTGTAAAAAAAATTACTGCCCGAGGAGTAGAAATTGACGCTCCATGTTTTTTGTTTGAAGATAGAATTATCTGGGGAGCAACGGCCATGGTGCTAAATGAACTCAAAACTATTATTAATCAAATTTAAGATCGGAGAAATTCTTTTTCTTTTTCAGGTAAAAATCTAGAACTATACTGTGATTGTAAAACCCATTCAGATATTTAACAGATTTTGGCTTAATTTTCTTACGTTGTTTGCTTAAATCAAATGATCGCATCCAAAAGTGCCAGTATGCTTTAAGAACCGCAAAAGCATCTTTAAAATTGCCTTGCAAAATCATTCTGTAAAAAGCTATTTGATCTAGAAACAAACGAACAAATTTCACTCGATTTCTTTTGTATTTAGGGATGTTTTTTTCAATTAGATAGAGATTATTCCTAAAGTTTAAATATGTTTTAAATGGATTTGATTTCGGCAAAGTTCCACCGCCGACGTGAAACACAAAGCTTTTAGGCTGAACGACAACTCGGTAGCCTAGATTTTGTACTCGCCAGCAAAGATCAATTTCTTCCTGATGCGCAAAAAAATTATCGTCAAATCCACCTGCATTGAAAAATAGTTCAGATCTAATCATTAGAGCAGCGCCACTTATCCAGAAACAATCAAGAATATCGTCATATTGTCCGCTGTCGGGTTCGCAATTTTCGAAAATTCTACCTCGGCAGAAAGGATATGCAAATGTGTCGATAAATCCACCAGAGGCACCGGCATATTCGAATGAATTTTTGTTGTCGTATGCCAATAATTTGGGTCCGCAAACGCCAATCGATGGATTGTTTTCCATTAATTCAAAAAGTGGTTCGAGCCATTTTTCTGGGACTTCAATATCTGAATTAAGCAAGAGGAAATATTCAGCTTCTATATCCTTCAATCCTCTGTTGTAACCGCCAGCAAATCCATAATTATCATCGAGAATAACTAGTTTAATGGAAGGGTAATTAGATTTCAAAAATACAATCGAGTCATCAGTAGAATTGTTGTCGATAATAACGATTTCGGCAAAGTCTGAATTCGTATTTTTAATGAGAGTGTCGAGAAACTTTTCCAAAAATTTCTTCCCATTCCAGTTAAGAATTACAACAGCTACTTTTTTATTACTCATATTGTCGCTCATAATAATATTATAACAAATCGCTTGCTAACTCAGCCAAATAGCTTCTTTCGCCCTTAACAAGATTTACATGAGCAAATAATTCTTGACCTTTCATTTTGGTAGTTAGATAGGAAAGTCCATTTGATCGGGCATCAAGGTATGGAGAATCAATTTGACCAATGTCGCCAGTGAAAACCAATTTTGTACCCTCGCCAGCTCTAGTAATAATTGTTTTTATTTCATGCGGAGTAAGGTTTTGAGCTTCGTCAATTATGAAAAAAACTTTAGAAAGACTTCTACCACGGATATATGCTAAAGGCTCTATTAGCAATTTTTCTGTTTGCAAAAGCTCTTCAATTTTGTTAAAATCCGGACTTTGTGGTTTAAACTGATGCTTTATTACGGATAAATTATCGAAAAGTGGTTGCATATATGGAGTTGTCTTTTCTTTGGCATCGCCTGGCAAGTATCCCATATCTTTGTTCGACAAAGCTACAATTGGGCGAGCAAGAAAAATCTGATGAAAATCTTTTTTTTGATGAAGTGCAGCAGCTAGGGCTAATAAAGTTTTACCAGTTCCCGCTTTACCTGTTAATGAAACTAATAAGATATCGGGTCTAAGCAGAGCATCAATAGCAAATGCTTGTTCGGCATTTCTTGGCTCTATGCCATATACATTTGTTTTTATTACCCTTTCAATATTCTTTGAAGTTGGATTGTAATGAGCTAGAGCACTTGAAGAACCGTTTTTTAAAATAAAATATTGATTTGGATGAGGAATTTTATTCATGCTTATGTCTTCTAATGGAATTCCCTCAGTTTTTTCGTAAAGTCTATTAATCGTTTCCTTATCAAGACTTTCAACTGTTATTACCTCACGATTAAGTGTTTCAAGATTTTCTACATGATCGTGTTTGTAGTCTTCGGCATTAAGTCCCAAAGCCTTTGCCTTTACTCGCAGATTGATGTCTTTGGTTACAAGAATTGTTTGTCGGTCGCTGTGGTTTTTTACATAATACTCAGCAATTGCTAAAATCATATGGTCTGGTCTGTGTTCTGGAAAATTAGTAGATAATTGTTCAGAAAACGGTTTGCCAGTTTCAATAAAAAGTCTTCCAAGTCCTTCTCCCAAACTAACGCCTTCTTTAAAAAAATCATCACCAGCCAATCCGTCAATGGTTCTTGTAAACTCTCTAGCATGAAAGTTTATCAGATCATTTCCTTTTTTAAATTTATCAAGTTCCTCAAGAACTACGATTGGAAGAATAACATCATTTTCTTCAAACTTAAAGATACATTTGAAATCATGAAGAAGAACATTTGTGTCGAGGATAAAAATTTTCGAGTTGTTTTTATTGGAAACCTCTGCCTTTTTTGTCATAATCTTGAAGTTTATGATTTATATAGGTACAAACTTACTAAAAACAAATGCGATTTACATCAGCAAATCGCATTTGTTTTTAACAATATAGATTTAACAAGTTCGGAGTTCGGAGTTCGGAGTTGTTGCTGACGCGAACATGTAAAAAAAAATTGCCTTAGCAATTTTTTTTTACCACTAACTCCGCACTCCGCACTCCGCACTCCGAACTTCCCCCCTATTCCCCGCAACCACAATTAATATATTGTTCAATTAATTTATTTGAAATTCCCATTGATGAAAAACCGCCATCGTTATATAGATTTTGCATTGTCATCATTCTGCTCATATCAGAGAATAGGAACATACACATATCTGCGCATGATTGAGAATCTGCATTTCCTAACGGCGACATTGCATCGGCATAATTAAAAAATGCATTAAATCCTGAAACTCCAGCTCCAGCAGTTGTTCTTGTTGGTGATTGTGAAATAGAATTTACTCTAACTTTTTTTGCTACTCCATAATGATAACCAAATTGACGAACAATTGACTCCAACATAGCTTTTGCCTGAGCCATATCGCTATAACTAGAAAATACACGCTGAGCTGCAATATATGATAAAGTTACAACAGAACCCCATTCGCTAATTGCATCAAGTTTTTTGGCGACTGCTAATACTTTATGTAATGAAATTGCCGAAACATCAAGTGTTTTTATCATATAATCATAATCCAGCTCATCGTAAGGAATGTTCTTTCTTACATTTGGAGACATTCCGACTGAGTGAAGTATGAAATCAATTTTTCCACCCAGCAATTTCATCGATTCTTCAAACAAATCCTCAAGTTCAGAAACTTCTGTTATGTCAGCTGCAATAACTTGCGAACCGGTTGTTTTTGCTAATTCAAAAATGTCTTTTTTGCGTAGGGCGATAGGAGAGTTGGATAGTACAAATGTTGCACCTTCTTCTTTTGCTCTTAATGCTACTTTCCAAGCAATAGAGTTTTCGTCTAATGCCCCAAAAATTATCCCTTTTTTCCCTTTTAATAAATTGTGTGCTTCCATAAATATTAAATAAAATTATATCCGCAATAGCGGAAAACAAGATTTAAAAAACTTTAAGCTTTATTCTTTTTTATTTTCAAATCGCTTAAATATAATTTAGAGAAACAATTTTCTCCGTTTTTTGTTTTTAGGCTGCAAAATTAAAAAAATATATAATATTAAAAAACAAATGGATTTTCAACATTTGTATAATTTTAAGTTAAACATTTTTATTTTGTTCTTTTTAAGGAGATGTTACCTACACATTGGTTTTATTATGTAGTAAAACGATTTAGTTTAGTGAAAATTTTACTGTCGAAAATGTATTCTTGTATAATGTTTCTTTTTAGTTCATAAAAAGCAACTTTTCTATTGAATTATCGTCTTGAGAGTGCTAAAATGTTGATAGTCAATATTATGAGTTTAGATTATGTTGTTTAGATTCTAATTTATTTTTATTAGCCATCCAAATTGGTATAAATTAGAATTGAGCCATCATTTCAAAACCAATAATTCCATATTTTTGACCTTTAATATTTGAAGTGGATTTTTTGCAAACCAAAGGTTTAGTTTTATGAGACATATTTTATTTTTATTGCTTGCGATGCTGTGTTTTGGTGTGGTTATAAATGCCCAAAATCAAATTAGTGATTTTAACATTAAGCAAGCCGAAGCTTATGGTATTCCAGTAAAGTTTGTTAATTCTGGCGACTCCGGACACGACGATTTGATTTACAGAAGAGATTTAATTAAGTACTTCCGTACCGAATTTAAGATGCCAGTTTTTACCAATACAGGAAATCACGATCAAGATGTAATTGATTTTAACATTAAGCTTAAATACTGGTATCAGCAATATCCACAATTTGTTGATGTTTTGGATTTGCGCAATTACGAACAATTGTATAAATACGATGCAACATGTTACGAAGCGCCACCAAAGTACACCAAAGGCTGTTCCGATGCCGAAGAAAAAGCCTACGAAAAACGCTTTAACAATTGGATGGCTCATCACCCAGATATTCCAAAAATCATGGGCGACGACGAAGCTTCCAAGCAAAAGCACGAGTTAGAGCTTACAGAGTTTTACAACAAATATTATAAAAATTAGTCCATCAATACTTAAATATTTAAGATTATGAAATGCAAAGCATTCACGAACTCATCTGAAATAGCTTTTAGTGTGAGTAAAAAGATTTTTAACAATATATTATTACTAATAGTTTTTGTTTGTTTAAGTGTGGGAGTTTGGGGACAGACGACATTTACTACATCTGGAACATGGACTTGCCCGGCTGGTGTAACTTCTGTTACTGTAGAGTGCTGGGGTGGCGGCGGTGGCGGCGGATTTGGTCGTTCGACTAAGGGTGCCGCTGGCGGCGGTGGCGGCGGTGGTGCTTATGCATCAAGTGTTATAACAGTTACTCCCGGAAATAATTATACTATGACAATAGGTGCAAGTGGCACAGGTGGAGCTGCAAGTGGCACAGCTGGAACAAATGGAGGAGTAACCTCATTTGGAGTAACTACTGTTATTGCTGCTGGAGGTATTTTTGGTGCAGGTATAGCTACGAATAATGCTGGTTCTGGTGGGGCTGGCGGAACGGTTGCAGGTTCAACAGGTACAACTCGATTTGCAGGAGGTACAGGAGCAAATGGAGTAAATGGTACAGTAGTAACATCAGGTGGTGGCGGTGGCGGTGCTGGTGCTAATACATTATCAGACGGAGCTAACGGAGCATTGCGAGTTGGTGGTACTGGAGTTGCACCAGGTGGTAATGGTGGTAATGGGGCAGACAATCTTGCTGGCACTGCAGGATCTACTTTCGGAGCCGGTGGAGCTGGTGGACATAGGAATAATAACAATCGGGCAGGTGGCGATGGCGCACCCGGTTTAGTACGCATAACCTATACTTGTCCAACCTACTCACTTTCGGCAACAAGTCCAACAACTCCAATTAATACAGGCAGTTCATCTATAGTAACTTTAACATCCAGTGCTGCAGGTTTGCCAGTTGGAACATATACTGTAACATACAATCTTAGTGCACCTAATGCTGCTACTGGTTCAACTGCCACAATGACAGTTTCAAGTGCTGGTTCGGGAACATTTACTACTTCTACCCTTGCGAATGCTGGCGCAACAACCGTTACGATAACAAATCTAAAATCTGGAGATGCTACAAATAATTGTTCTAATGCGATTTCTGCAAATAACACAGGAGTGATTAATGTTCAGGTAAGTTATTGTGTGCCAACTGGTGCAACAAACTATTATTTAACAAATGTTGTTACAGCAAGTGGCATTACAAATATTTCAAACTCTACAGGTGCTTCAACAGGAGGATACATTAATTATAGCGCAACAATAAGTTGTTCCAACTATATAGGTGCTTCAACGTCCATAACATTAACACCAAGCACCGGAACCAATTATTTTTACTGTTGGATAGACTGGAATGGCGATGGTGATTTTGCCGATGCTAACGAAACAATTTTTGCCACTTCTACCTATACAAGTAATTATACCGGGACAATTAATATTCCTACTGGTACTCCTAATGGCAATTATAGAATGAGAGTTGCCAATAGTTGGTCAGGTACTGTTACAGCTTGTGGTCCATCTAGTTATGGAGAATATGAAGATTATACATTTACTGTTGTGACTGCTCCAGCATGTGCCGCAAAACCAACAGCCTTAACGTCATCTTCAATAACAACAACCACCGCAACAATTTCGTGGACAGCAGCTTCGCCGGCTCCAGCAAACGGTTACACTTACGAAGTTAGAACAAGTGGTGCTGCTGGTAGTGGTGCAACAGGTCTTGTTGTTAGTGGAACAACAGTTGCCGGAGATGTTAACGATAATATTACAGGATTAACTGCGAATACTACATATTATGTTTATGTTAGGTCATATTGTGGCGGTAGCGATTATAGTGCGTGGACAAGTTCTTATAGTTTTACGACTGCTTGCGGGACATTTACAATTCCGTACTCTCAGAACTTTGAATCAACAACGGTTCCTGCAATTCCTTCATGTACGTCAATTCAGAATGTTGGATCTGGTAATAACTGGGTTACTGCAAATAGTCCGGGATATGGTTTTACTAGCAAAACATTACAATATTCTTACAATTATTCTAATGCTGCCAATGCTTGGTTTTATACTGGGGGCATTCAAATGTCAAGCGGAACAAATTATAGGATTTCTTTCAGATATGGAAATTATAGTTCAACTTTTCCAGAGAAATTAAAAGTAGCTTTTGGTACTACTGCTGTAAATACTAGTATGACAACAACCTTGCTAGATTTTCCCAATATAAATCAAGCCACAGCTCAAAGCACATATTATGATTTTACCGTACCTTCGAATGGGATATATTATTTTGGTTTTAACTGTTATTCTCTTGCAAATCAATATTATCTTTATGTTGATGATATTTTAATTGATTTGACTCCAACTTGTTTTACCCCAACGGCTGTAACTAGTTCTGCTGTTACAGCAAGCACAGCAACAATTTCATGGACAGCAGCTTCTCCGGCACCAACAAATGGTTACACTTATGAAGTTAGAACTAGCGGAGCCGCAGGAAGTGGAGTTACTGGTCTTGTTCTTAGTGGAACTACCATAGCAGGCGATGTTAACGATAATATAACAGGGTTATCATCTTCTACAACCTATTATGTGTATGTTAGGTCATTTTGTGGTGGTAGCGATTATAGTGCGTGGTCAGCATCACATAGTTTTACTACTCCTTGTGTCTCCATTTCTACTTTTCCATGGTCCGAAAACTTCGATGCAATGGGAAGTGTTGGTAATTCAATAATCCCTAATTGTTGGAAAATTGAAAATGGTAGTAGCACACCATGGGCATCAGGAACTACAGCATTAAATACTTACAACGATCCAAAATCATCACCCAATTATATTACTTGTAATTACACGCCTTCTGGTACTGATAAATATATTATTACTCCTGGGTTTGACTTAATATCTGGAACGTCTTACGATTTTAATTTTTCTTGGGCTGGCGATGGTTATGCAGGATGGACTGCTGATGCAAGGTACAAAACCTCACAAACAGGAACAGGTTCAACAATTATGGGAGCAGCATTTCTAACAAGTGGCACTACAACAACTAGTGCTTATTCTGAAGTGACAAGAACTTTGGTAGCTCCAACGACTGGCACATATTTTTTTATTGTTCACATAAATAATACTTTTGTTCCTTATTATTTAGGTTTGGATGATTTTAGCGTAAATGTGACTCCATCATGTGTACGCCCGACCAATCTTACAAGCTCTGCAGTGATTTATAATTCAGCAACAATTTCATGGACTGCTTCAACTTCAAATCCAACATCAGGTTATGAGTATGAGGTTAGAACAAGCGGTAACGCTGGTAGTGGTTCAACAGGTCTTGTAGCAAGTGGACCTACTGCAGCAGGTGTAGTTTCTGCAAATATTAGCGGTCTAACTGCAACAACTACATATTACGTTTATGTTAGAGCCAATTGTGGCGGAAGTGACTTTAGCACATGGACATCTGCATACAGCTTCACGACTCCTTGTCAAGGTATAGGAGGCTCAGTAAATGTAGGCGGTGGTGAAACCTATACAACTCTTACTGGTGCTGGAGGATTATTTGAAAAAATAAACTCTTGCGGATTAACCAGCAATTTGACAGTTAATATTACTTCCAATCTAACAGAAGCCGGAACTAACGCTTTGAATCAATGGTCAAATTCATTTACTCTAACTATTCTTCCAAGTGCTGCTACCGAAAGAGTGATTTCTGGCAATGTGTCAGATGGTATTATCAGATTTAATGGTGCTGATGGAGTTACAATAGATGGTAGATATAGCGGTAGTGGACAATACCTTCGTTTTACAAATACAAATACAAGTAATGCTGTTTTCGAAATAGCTAACGTTTCGTCAAATATTACTATTGAATACTGTAAAATCGAAGCTGGTTACTATAGCATTTATTACTATTCCAATGATGGAAATTCAAATGTCATAAATAATTGCTCTATTTACGATTTCCAATACTATGGAATTTACAATTATGAAAGTTCAGGCTCTTTGACTATTTCACAAAACACAATATATCAAACATCAAAAAAATCATCTTATTGTTATGCAATATATTTGTCTTATGCCGAATCTGTTGTTGTAGAAAAGAATAAAATCTATGATATTAGACCTGCAAATAGCTACACTTGTTACGGTATTTATGCTAATTATAGTAGTTCCGTTATTCGAAACAATATGATTGCTTTAAGTCCTGATAATAATTATTATGTATATGGTATTTACTACACAGGCTCTAACTCTTATTCAACAGATATTTATTTCAATTCTATTTATATTGGAGGGTCTATAGCATCAGTTTATAATAGTTATGGCATTTACAAAAGTTCTGCAGCAAGTACTTTTAATTGTAAAAATAACATAGTGTATAATAATCGTACTGCTTCAACCGCAAAACAATATGCTCTATATTTTTCAAATATTGTCGGAATTACTTGCAATAATAACGATTTATATTCTCCTACTGCAAGCTATGGTTATGTAGGTTATTGGGGTTCAAACGACTGTCAGACTTTGGTAAATTGGCAAAGTGCAAGCGGAAAAGATGATGCTTCATTTAATGTGAATCCTTCCTACACAAGTTTAACAACACCGTATAATTTGCATATTGTAGCTGGTAATGGTTTAACTGGAGAATTAATTTCAGGAATATCAGATGATTATGACGGTGAAGCTAGAGTAAGTCCTGCTATAGGTGCAGACGAGATCGCAATTCCTGTTTGTGCAGGATTGCCAAATGCAGGAACAACTAACATTTCTTCTGCAACAGGTTGTGCTTCAGTAAACTTTAATTTATCTGTTTCTGGATTAACAATTGCACCAGGCATTAGCTATCAATGGCAAATTTCAGATAATGGCTCAACTGGTTGGACAAATATTGGTGGAGCTACTAGTTCTTCATTAGTTACAAATACAACTACTACTCAGTATTATCGCTTAGCTTCAACCTGCTCATATAGTAGCCAAACTAATTTTTCAAATGCAGTATCTTACACTGTGACTGGAAATTCATGTGTTTGTACAGCATACTCGACTGATTATGCTAGTTCTGTTGCTGATGAAGATCTTGGGAATGTTACAGTAGGGACATTAAATAATACGAGCACACTTGGTGCGGTTGCTGGAGGTTCAGGCTCTATTGCATTCAGATATAGCAACTATGCTGGAATTACAACTGCACCAGATTTGCAACAATTGGCAACAATTTCATTTAGTCTGAAATCAATAATTTCTTCAGGTTCTTTTGCGAACGGTTTCCAAATTTATATTGATTATAATCAAAATGGAATATTTGATGCAAGCGAACGTGCTTATTCTTCAGCTGCAAGCACATCAGGTGCACATACCGAAACGGGCAGTTTTACTTTGCCGTTTTCTGCATTAACAGGGATTACAAGAATGAGAGTTGTGAATGTTGAAACCACTTTTCCATCGACAACTAATTATGCTGAAACCACTTATTCTTATGGAGAAACTGAGGATTATTGCGTTAATATTACCGCAGCACCTCCTTGCTCTGGAACTCCTAATGCTGGTGTGGCAAGTATAAATTTAGCAACAGGATGTTTTAATACTACATATACAATTACAACTACTGGCTTAACAGCTGCTACGGGAATTACATATCAATGGCAATCTTCTGCTGATGGAAGCACAGGATGGGCAGGTATTGCAGGAGAAAACGGCAGCACATTAACAGCAACTTCTTCTACAACTTTATACTATCGTTTATTAACCAACTGTTCTAATAGTGGCTTGAGTAATAATACAAATGTTGTTTCGTACACAGTTACTGGTGCCGATTGTTGTTCTAACACTTTGGTTCTCTATGATTCTGGCTCAGATGGTTGGCAAGGTGGTGCAATTGATTTATATGTTGGCGGCACTTTAGTTGATCATTACACATTAGCAGCAGGAGCAGGACCGAGTAGTATTGGTTTCACAACTGATGCAGACGAAGATATTGAAATAATTTATACGGCTGGAACGAATGGCTATGAAAATACTTTCGATATTGTTGGACCAGATGGAATTTTTTTAGTTGAAGATTACCAACCATTTTACGATGGAGACTTTACAGGTAGGGGATGTCCAATTCCTCAAGGAGGAGAAATCTGTTCATTGAGTATTGCTTTTTGTACCGGTACAGATTACAGCTTTCCTACATCAGTAAACAATCCGCCTGCTCCAATTGGACCAGATTATGGATGTTTGAGCACACAACCAAATCCAGTTTGGTATTATTTGCGTATTGATAATCCTGGATCATTAAATATTGAAATTGCAAGTGATTGTGGTGATGTAGATTATGCAGCGTGGGGACCATACTCTCAAATCATGTGCGACGCAACAGAATTAACTGCTGCAGGAAATCCTGGAGGAGGCGGCAATTATAATCAATCATACGGAAATCTCGTTGATTGTGCTTATAGTACTGATGATATAGAGTACCTCGACATTCCAAATGCATTGGCAGGAGAATATTATATGGTAATGATTAATAATTATGCAAATTGTGATGGAATTATCTCATTTGGTATGATTTCAGGAACTGGATCAACAGATTGTTCTATTGTGGCACCACCAGTTTCAAATAATGGACCATTATGTGTTGGACAAGATATTGAATTGTCAGTTAATTATCCTGTAAGTAATACTACTTATAGCTGGACAGGACCAAATGGTTTTACTTCAATTTTAATGGAGCCTGTTATACTAAATGCAACACCTGCAAATTCAGGAACTTATTCTTTGGTTATAACTGTAGATGGAGTAACTAGTGATCCTGAAACTACAGATGTTGTGGTAAGTAATCCTACTCCGACAACAGCAGTTGCAACTGGGGATTTTGTTTTTAGAAACATCGGAAATGACTGGAATGATCCAGCAAATTGGTTAGAATGTACAGGTATAAATACATATTCAGTTTCAGCAATAGTTCCAGTGTCAACAGATAATGTTATTATTTGCTCTGGAGTATCATGTGCCTCGAATGTTGCAATTGTCGCAACTGCTGATGCGTATTGCAACAAACTTTATATAGAAAGTGGAAGCAGCCTTACAATGTCTGGAACTCATAACCTGACCGTTGTTGGTAACTGGACTAATAATGGAACATTTACACCTGGTGACGGAACCGTTATATTTAACGGAACTACTACAATTTCTGGAACAACTGTTACTCATGATTTTAACAATATTGTTATTAACCTTGCTGCAACTCTCATTGCACCAACAGCAAATTTAAATGTGGCTGGAAATTGGACAAACAACCAAACGTTTAATCATAGTAGCGGAACAGTTACATTTAATGGAAATGCATTGCAAACTATAAATTCTGGTGTGAGCAATTTCTATAATATGACAGTTGTTAATGCGGGAGCTGGCTTAAAAATGGCATCTCAAGTGAATGTTTTAAATCAAATATCAATGGTTTCTGGAAATATTGATACCGATAGTAGAATTTTGAGCTTAGGACTTTCTGGAGCAGCGCCAGGTAATTTAAACTATGCTTCAGGGATTGTTTATGGTCCTTTCAGAAGGTGGTATGGTTTGGCAACAACTAGCGGTTCAGCCAGCAGTTTATTCCCTGTAGGTTATTCGGGAATAGGCGATGGCTACCTACCAGTATTAATTGAATATACTGTTGCACCTACAAATGCAGGAACACTTAAAGTTGAATATAATAATTCTTCTATGGGTGCTTCACCGACAGGAATTAATATTGCAGCAATTGGTGGCTGTACAAGTGGTTTTGCAGTAGATTATTTAAATACTGCAGGATTTTGGGCAGTTACAAAAGCAGATGGATTTGCTGGAGGAACTTATGATATTACTCTAAATCCAAAAGGTTTAAGTGGGTTCGAAGATATATGTAGCCTTACGGCTTTGAAAAGGTCAGCGGCAGTTTGGGAAGAACATGGAACACATGTTGAACCGATGGGTAGCCTTGTTAATCCAACAATTAAACGCACAGGAGTTACAACTGGATTTAGCGATTGGGGTGCGGCAGGAAAATCAGAGACAATCCTTCCTGTTGAGCTTGCAAAATTTGAGGCAATTTGCAATGAAAATTTCGCCAATATTAGTTGGACTACTTTAAGCGAGATTAATAACGATTACTTTATACTTGAAAGATCTAAAGACATGTCAAACTTTATAGAAATTGCAAGAATTGTTGGACATGGAAATAGCAGTATTTCGGTTGATTATTCCTTCTCGGATAACAAAATGTTGGATGGTACAAATTATTATCGATTGAAGCAAGTCGATTTTGATGGAACGATGAAAGTTTATCAAGCAATAAGTATAAATTGTGATGGGCAAAACAAAACTAACGCAAAGGTAATTACTTATCCAAATCCTTTCAGATCTGAATTAAATGTATATTTCGAAAATCTTGAAAATCAAGAAGTTATTGTTGAAATATATGACGGATTAGGAAATATTGTTAGAAAACATTTTTGCGATATAAAATTTAGTAGTCAACTTGAAACTTTAGATTTAGGAGATTTAAGACCTGCTTTTTATAATCTTAAGGTAATTTCAAACAATCAGGTTTTCAATCTTAAAATTATTAAAAACTGATAATTACCTAGTAAACTTAAAATATTTATTCTGTAGTTAAAAAGCTCAAAATACCACTCAAGTAAATTTGTGTATTTAGCTTTTTAGGGGATGAATCGCTCAAACATTCTTGATGTTTAAAAATATATACGAGATTTTGTCGCAAACAAACAATTTGTTATTGTAAAGTAGTTGTTTTAACAAAGTCTAATTTTACATAAAAGAATAATCCTGTCTTATGATGGGATTTTTTTGTAATGGCACTAAAGTGATACCATTACGCGCTTATTAACTAATAGCAGTTGTGCGGACGGTGTTCTTTAGGAAAACAAGGGTGATGTGGAGATTGGAATAATAAAATAATTTGCCAATACAGACGCTATTTATGTGACGAATTCAGGAACCAGTTTTCTGGATTTTTACCCACCGCAATACCTAAATAATAACTCTGCAGCTTCTCTGTTTTTTAAACTTGCTGCTTTTCGCCATGCATGACAGGCTTTTTCGTTAAAGTCAAGATTTTGTAAACACACACCCAAATTCAAATAAACTTTAGGTAAAAATGGGTAAATATCGAGTGCCATAGAGTAGTCATCAGAAGCAAATTTCCAGGACTCTAACAAAAAGTAGGTGTCGCCACGTAGAATAAAATATTCCTTGTCGGAAGGGTTTATCTCAATGAGCTTGTTTAGGCCAATCAGAGCATTGCGATAGTCTTTTTGAGCCGAAAATATTTGAACCTTGATAAAGTTTGCTTTTTCATTTTCTGGAAAACAATCTAAATAAATATTTATATAAGTAAGAGCTTCTTGTTGTTTATTCAATAATAAACAAGCTTCGGCGTAGTTAAATAGATTTTCAGGATTATATATTTCTAAATTAAGTAATTTTAAACTCACATCGAAATATGTCTGAAAATTATTTGTCTCTTTATTTATTTTAGCCTTTAATCTCAATGCGTTTGGGTTTTTTGAATTGTCCGCAAGAGAGACGTCTATATATTGCAATGCCGAATTAATGTTTCCATTCTGATAGAAAGCCTCTGCTAATAACTGGGTTTTTAAATAATTACGTGTCCCAAAGCTTTGCGAATTAAGTAAATCAATAGCCTCAAATGATTTGCCATTTGTTAGTAAATAATGTGCTTCTGTAAGCTTTTCTGTGTTGTTTGAAATGTAATTCTCGTCCCAAAACTCTCGCCATTCTTCACTTCGTGAGATATTCTCAAATGCTTTTATTGAGTTAATTTCGGAATATGACTTAGGGGTTTTGTTCTCGAAATGCTTCTTTAACCATAAAACCGATTCTTCAGCAAATCCCATTTCTGCATATATAATTGATAAGCCTAGACTCGCTTCCGAAGGCATTTTCTCTAAAACCGATTTATACAATGAAATTGAACCCGAATAATTCGCCGACTCGAAGAGTATTTTAGCGTGAAATAAAACACAGTTAGCATCATCACTACAATTTTGAAGTTGAGAAATTGCAGAATCTGCTTTTTCTTGAGCGTAGTAGTTTACTGCTTTAAAATAATTTATAGGGATTTTTATATCCTGAGCATTTATTGCTGGAATAATACAGAAAAGTATGATATTATAAATAAATATTTTTCTCATTCTTGTGCTGGTATAAATTTTTCTGCATTAAAAACATGGATAAATCCTGTAAGATGTCTTATCTCAATGCCTGTAAGCCTTTGCTCGTAAACATCACAAACATAAAAATAAACCCCGTTGCTTACATATTTTCCGTTTCTGTAGTTTGTACCATTCCAGTTTATATCCGGATCTTCAGTTTCAAACATTATCTGTCCCCAACGATTAAGAATTTGTATGTTTATTTTCTCGACAAAATAATATGGATCCATGGGTCTGAAAAAATCGTTAATCCCATCTCCATTTGGACTAAACACATTTGGCAAGCTGTAATATGAGCAATTGTCTAAACAAATTTTATTTGAGACTAAACTTTCATTCGCAAAAGAATCAACTGCGGTAACATAATAACAACCTGCCATACCAAGTTCTGGGAAATGTAAAAAATTTGTTGTGCTAGCATTTACTGTTGCAATTACTTCAAAAGCTGCATCGAGGAAAGGGGAATAATAAAGCTTGTAATTCATAACATCGTTATTGCAAGTGTCTGAAAAATCCCACTTAACTTCGTTATAAACTGAGTCGCAAAATGATTGTGCCGTTACCGTTGGTGGACAAGGAGCTGTTGTGTCTATTGCTTGCTCGCAGTTTATTTGCGATAGGTTTATAAGCGGATTTAAAATTCCTTCTACGGAATAAGAACCCGACGATCTTACATAATAACAATATTCGTGTCCATTTATCAATCCGTCGTCGATATAGTAGGCATTTGCTGTAGTTCCAATAGAATCATAAGTCGAAGTTGATTCAATATATCTAAATACAGAATATTCATTATTTACCCAAGGCACATTTCTGTTGAATTTTAACTTCAGGGCATTTTCCATTTGTTCAAAATTCAAAAATACTGATGATGCAATATGAGGTGCCCCAATTAAAAATCTATTTCCAGGTTCATTATTGTATAATTCAACTTTGTATGAATATGATTTTTCTTTAGTATTTAATCCTGAATCATTAAAAATAGTGTCGTCGAGATTGCTAAAACTTTCAATTTGAACTAGGCTTTCTCCAGTAAAACCTTCCGATCTGTATAAAATATATTCATAAGGACCAGGAGCTGTTCCAATCTCTATTTCTGTAGGCTTAGCCCATGCAATGTAAATTTCGCCTGTAGATTCATTAGTACTAACAACACTAACATTGGTGATTGTTGGTATTCCACGAATTAGTCTTTCACACACCTCTTCAGATGCATATCCTTCTGCGCCATCTTCAAAGAAGGTAGTTATCAGATAGCAATATTCGTGTCCTTGAGTAATTGTATTATCGTTATAGCTTGTATTGTTTATACCGTTTACAGTTGCAATTTTTGTGTAGCCTGTGCTTGCTGGTACTCCTACTTGGCAGAAATCATGCACAAATCCTGATGGAGAAATCCGTCTGTAAACGTAATACCCTTTTGTATTTGGACAATAATTTGGTGACCAATTGAGGTTTATATTTGTTGTAGTACTGCTAATTGTAACATTTTCTACGGCAGGACCAACCACCAATATGCTGATGTTTTTTATGTCAACAAGACTTACAGGTTTGCTATTGTCTTCTGCTTTAATATTAAAAGGGTAGGGTTGTTTTCTGATATGTAAACAACTTGATTGCCATGAAAAATCGCCTTCTGCATATCCAGGTTCCGAAACTGTCTGGACAAATATTGCTGTTGATTCTGGCATTACAAAAGGAGCTCCATTTGCTGTAAGTGTAATGCTGTCATTATTTGCATCAGTTGCTGTAACTGTAAATCGAAAAAGTGAATCTGCTTCAATACATATCAACTCATCTGCAATTAGTATTGGAGGAACATTATCTGTTTGGTAAACCTCAATCTGCATATCGCGAATAATTGAACCTATTTTTATTCCACTTCTCCATTCTTCGATAAGCATGGCAATATTGTAAATCCCTGGATATACTGGTGTGTCCCAAATTAAATCGCCTGTGCGAGCATTTACAGTTAAAGAACTTGAAGCTTGCGGTAAAGTGTAACCAACAATTGGTTGTCCATTGTCAGATCGGCAGGTGGTAAGTTTATATGATATACTGTCGCCATCTGGATCGTATGCCCCTGGATTATGAACAAATATTTGACCCACAGCGGCCTTATCTATTGGTGGCTGCGTAAGTATTGGTGTGCTGTTTGATCCAATTGAAGAACTAATGAGCATGGTTGTAGAAATCGAAAAAACTGTATTTACAGAATTTGGAATATTACTAACCCCCAGATTTCTATTGGGATCCTCAACAATTATTACATAAATGCCTGGCCCTGGATATGTGTGAATGCCAACATACTTATTCCTTTTGTAATAATCAGGAAGGAAAATCTCTTCACTTCTTGGTAAAACACTACTTGTATTATCGCCCCATAATATTTCAAGCTCTGGCCTGTCTGCTGTCCAACTCGGACCTGTAGCGGTATAGGTTACAATCGTAACTTCAAAACTTAAGTCGGAAAGTTGTCTGTAGGTAATTTCTCCGGCACGATTATGCGTGGCAAAAACATTGATTGCTAGCATAAATAATAATATGACAACTAATACTTTCTTCATTAAATACAAAGTTACGATTTTAACCTTTAGTAACGTAAATTGTTTAAACAAAATTTATATAATTTTATTGTAATACCTTAAATCCGCCATGTAATAGTAAACAGTTTGCGGATTTAGGTTATACTCAAACTAAGATATAGCTGCAATAATCGTTAGTTTTTGCTATATACTTATACCTTAACTGGGGCTTCAGAATTTATTTATCTCTTTTAATATTTCATTTCCAATTGCACATTCGAGACATTTGTGTAAATCGCAGTAGTTTTTCTTAAGATTTAATAGCGCTTGCGATTCGTATGCATTATTGGCAAATATATTTACACTTTTCCATGCTCGCGTTTCTCGGTTATCTTCAGCTTTTAAATTGGTCAACCAATCTATTACTTTACTAGAATTATTTGATTTTTTAAAATTGCTGAAATAGTAAAATGCAAATGGGGCAATTGTATTTATTGCTATTGTTTGAAATGCTTGATGGCCAAACCCAGTATTCGCTTTTTCTACTGGCTTTCCAAAATTATAATGTGTGTGCCAATATTCGGAGATTTCAACTGAAAAAAACTCCTGCGTTTCAGAAAAGTCGTTTTCTTCAAATATCGATGAAAACAATCCTTGAAACTTTGTTAACAGGGCTGCAAATTGTGCAATTCGTACCTGAGGGAAATTACTTGGTCGCATCCTCGATTTTTTCCATATACCAAGTGGGAGTGGTTTTAATGTGTGTTTGGTTCTAAGAAAATTGTACTCCTTTTGTAGTTTTATTACGTAGTTGTCGGTTTCGACATCGGTTAATAGCCCAGATTGACCAAATAGTAATGCTTCTATTTTAAAAATATTATCATGATATTTTCTAATAATACTAAGTGGAAGCGACATTGCTAGTTGCTCAAATGGTTCTGAGTTTATTCCAAATCCGTAACTGCGCGCTAAACTTTGATAAAATGCTTGTTCAAAATCACCATTATTTCTCTCTAATATATTACTGATTCGTTCGGTTTTATTTTGCAGGCGCTCTGCTGCCATTCTATCAAACCAAATACTCGTTTTAAATTCATTTGCAAGTTCTAAGTATTCGTAACAAGGTATTGGATTTTGATTTATTTTTAACTCTGAAAACTTATTGAATAAAATATGCGGAAATTTTATCTCCCAAGTCGGAACCTCGTCTCCACCTGGTAAAATAACTGGTTTGTCATAGTTGTAAACGATATGTAAAATAACATTATTATAAGCAAAATCTTTTTGATGATTATGTTTGTACCAATCCGAAGAATTTACATGAATTTCTATATTTCCAGCCCAAACAGTGTCGTCAATTTTTATTTTAGAATTAAAAAAATCGGGACCTGAATCAAAATTATGTAACCCCGTTTCAATAATCTCAAATTGTTCGCCATTGACTAAAAACAGGCTCTCTTTATCCCAAAGCTTGTTTTTGAAAATAAAATGTAAAAATTCTTCTTGCATTTGTCTCTTTTGGGTAAAAATATAAATTCTTTAGCGTTTATTTTCAATTGTTGATAAAATTAAACTAAATTTGGTAACTAATTTACAAAGTATCTCATACTTAAACCTTATGAAAAATAATTTATATTTATACTTGGTTCTAGGTTTGCTTTTTAGCATTTTTGGAATAGTTTCTCTAGTGGTTTATTTTACCGCCGGACAAAGTAAGTATTTTGTGAAAAAGAAACTTGCAATTGGGGCAATTATAATTGGGATGACATGCGCTGTAAATGGATGTAGACCTTTGGTTACTTGCTATGATGTTGCCCAAGAACCGCTTATTACTTGTACTGATCCTGTAAACGATTCAGGAGAAATTGTAATAAATGCTGGGGATACTATAATAGAATTTAGCTGTCAATATCTTTATAATGAATTTGTAAGTTATAAAATTTTAAGTTCTTCTCAATTGGTTTTTAGCGAAACTTGTGAAAAAAATATTACCGATTCTGCAACATACCTAACTTTAAATTTGCCTGGAACTTTAAATGTCGGATTATATGACTTGAAACTTTTTGGTGTTGCACATGAAGAAATAAATAATGATTCATATACATTAGCAGAATTCAAACTAAGGGTTATTAATTAGTTACTTTATAAATTATGAAAAACTACTCATATCTATCTGTAATTTTGATGTTGTTATCATTGGGATTTCTTATTTTTTCTCTAGCAGTTTGGGTGTCGGGAGGAAAAAGCAAGTTCTTTGTAAATAAAAAGTTGAAAATAGGAGCACTTATTATTGGATTAACAGGAATGCTAAATGCTTGCAAGCCACCTGTTGTTACTTGCTACAAAGTGGCAGTAGAACCGATAATTGTACCAATGCAACAAACAACTGGGGCAGGCATTAAACTAGAGTCTGGATTTAGTACTGTCGATTTTGATTGTGATATGCTATTTTATGATTTCATAAGCTATAGAATCTCAAATATAAATGGAATTGTAGAGTTTGGTGATTGTGAGCTAATACGTGATAGCACAAGTCTAATTTTAAGGGTTAAACCTGCTTCAAATATTCCCATTGGTGATTATAACTTAGGTTTGTATTATGGAAAATACAATGAAATAGGAGGGGCTCAGACTCCATTTAGTGAATTTAAAGTTGTTGTTAATGAATAAAACAAAATCAAAACATTTAATTAAACTAGAGGAAGTTTTTAATAGTATTAGTCATGGAGTAGGAGTGCTAATAGCTATTGCCTGTCTTGTACTTCTTGTCGTTTTTGCCTTAATAGAAGGTAATGTAATGAAAATTGTTAGCTTCAGTATTTTTGGTTCGTCGATGATTGCATTATATATTTCATCAACACTTTTTCATGCAACTAAAAACTTACGTAAAAAATCGCGTCGTAATTTGTTGGATCATAGTATGATTTATGTTTTAATTGCAGGAACATACACTCCAATAACCTTGGTCATTTTGCGAGGTTCGTTTGGGTGGGTAATTTTTGGCGTTATCTGGGGATTGACAATTGTGGGTGTTGTTTACAAACTTTTTTATTACAAAGGTGGCCCTTTCGAACGAAAGCTTTCAGCTTATTTGTATGTTGCTATGGGCTTGATTATTTTAATTGCTATTGTACCATTAATTAGAAATACTGACGGAATTATATTGTGGTTTTTGTTGGCTGGATGTTTAAGCTATTGTGCCGGAGTTGCTTTTTATCTTATAAAGAAAATTCCTTTTGGCCACGGTATATGGCATCTTACAATTCTGGGTGGCACTACTTGTCATTTCTTCGCTTTTCTTTTTATGTGTAATTAGTCTGATTACTGATTTTCGCAATTTTAAAGAATCATATATTTAAGCCGTACGATTATTAAAACTTTTTTTACAGTGCTGCTTTAGCACCATAAGCGGGATTCGCTTGAAAACTATCTGATATCGTAATCCCTTATTTTTACATAGTGCATGCTAGAAAAAAATACAAAAAAAAATGCCCTTCAAAATGAAGAGCATTTTTATAAATTATGTTTAAAAACTAAAAAACATTGTAAGCAAGATTTACATAATATCTTTCACCTTCTTGAATTGCTGTACCACTAGCTATACCAACACAAGTTTTTTCTTTGAAAGAATCATCAACTTGTTTTTGATTTGCTTTGAAGTCAACAGGAACGATATCAACATTAACTGCAGCAAAATTTACTGAAGGTAAAGAGATTGTATAAGCACCATCAGTAACAACAGCTTCATACTGTAAAACTTGGTATGTGTAACCAGCAGCAGGAGCAGCAACTAGATCTCTTGAATCTATGCGGAATATAATAACAGTTCCGTTTGGAACAGCTTCTAGACCAGCGTCACCTAAATCCAAATCAGCTTCAACAGTACCTGATACGGTTACCATTTTTAGTGGTTCTGGAACATACTCATCTTCTTTACAACCTGAGAAAACTAACAACATGCCTAAAGAGGCGATCAACATGATTGAAATAATATTTTTCATAACAAATTTTTTTAAATTATTACTCTTTTTCAATAAATACTAAAAATGGAACATAATAAATAATGAACCTGATGTGAAATTGTCAACACCTACAAAGCCATCAATAGCTACTTCAGTAGTTTCAATTTCGCGGTCTGTACCAGTCCAACGTTCAACAGTAGTATAACCACCATCTCTGTTTAAGTTGATACCTAAACCCATTTCACCACCTACTGAAATTTTCGGAGCGAAGAAATATTCAACACCGATAACTCCACGTAAAGTAAGACCAAATGAATTGTTGCTGTAGTTAGCAAGAGTTCTTTCGCCACCTGTAACTTGTGAACCTAGTCCAAAGTTATACCATGTTGGTGATGAGAACTGTGTTGTAAATTCATTACCATAATCATAAGATTCTTTCCAACTGTTGTAGTTGATGAAAGCTCCACCACCATAGTAACCTTGAACTCTACCTTTACCGCGATACATTAGATAATCGCCACCAACACCAATGTTGGTCTGGTTAAAAGTATAAACATCTGTAACTTGCATCAAAGGATCCATCACTAACTGATCCATTGTTACAAATTCTTGATCAATTGAATTGGTGTGACCAATTCTTACAGCACCTCTAATAGCTACTTGATCTTCAAGATAGTATTTTACGTAAATGGTGTTAGCATTGTAAATACCATTAATGAAGCCAAATGCAGCGTTGTTTCCGCCTGCAAATCCATTAAATAAATCACCAAAATAGCCAAGTACCGGCATAGCGTCAATACCTAAAGCCATTTCGCCCTGTACGGGTAAAATTGGTTCACCACGCTTTGACAGCATGTCAAACTCTTGAGCCATTAATCCTGAATAAAGGAATAATGCACAAATTAAAATTGTTACTTGTTTCATAATCGAAAGGCATTAATTAAACATAATTTTATCATCACAAATATAGAAATTATTTTACAATTTCAAGTAATAAAACAGTTTTTTATCGTTTTAGTTTATAAATATTGCGATTTGCTTTTTTTTAATTGTGCAATTTGTATAAAGTTGGGTGGTGGTTTTTTATAGACTTTCAACAAAAAAATTGTTCTTATTCTCTGTTATTGCTTGATTTTAAGCTTACTTATTGATATATATAAATAAAAAAAACTGCCCTGATAACAGAACAGTTCAGAAATAAAATATCTCTTTATATCTTAACGTTTGTGACGACCTTCGTCAGATACTGTAAGTTTTTTTCTGCCTTTGGCTCTTCTTTTTGCCAATACCTTACGTCCTTCAGCAGTTGACATTCTTTCTCTGAATCCGTGTTTGTTCCTTCTTTTTCTGTTTGAAGGCTGAAATGTCCTTTTCATCTGTTATGTTTTTTTATTATGTTATCAATTTGTAAAACGGACTGCAAAAATAGTGTTTTTATTTTTTATCCCAAAATTTTATTTAACTTTTTTTTGAGAACCGGTAAATAAATTATTTTCTTCGTCTCAAAGTGCTCATAATCAAACACTTCGCTAATATTCCAAACCTGATAATTGCTAAATCCTTTGATCTCATCCTCGAAATCTCCTCCCTTTAGGTACAATATTCCTTGTTTATTGTGATTTGTTTCTAATTTAATTATGTTTTTTACCATAATATAGAAGTCCGGAAATGATGTAACTGCCCTACTAACAACAAAATCGTACTTTTGAGGTAAAAGTTGTGCTCTTGTATTTATTGCGCTAACATTTTTTAACTCTAGTTGCTCAGAAATGTCTTTTACTACTAGTATTTTTTTTCCAATACTGTCAACAAGATCAAATTTAATATCGGGACGTAAAATTGCTAATGGAATTCCTGGAAATCCGCCTCCAGTACCAATATCTGCAATAGTGATGTTTGTCGGGAAATCAAAAAATGCTGAAATTGATAGCGAATGTAATATGTGATTTACAAATAAATTGTCTATATCTTTTCGGCTTACACAGTTTACTTTATTATTCCATTCAGGAAAAATTTCGGAAAGTTGCTTAAATTGATTTAGTTGGTTTTCCTGCAATTGAGGAAAGTATTTTAGTAAAATGTCTTTCATGTTTTAATACTTCTCACTTTTGCCATGCATTAATGGAGCAAGCAATTCCCGAGCTCTAAACAATTGAGCTTTTACTGTTCCTAATGGTAATTGCATTTCTTGAGCTATTTCTTCATAAGATAACTCTTGGTAATATCTCAGATCTATTAAACGAGCATATCTAGGCTTCAAAGTTTTTATCATATCTTTGATTTCTGTCGCTTTTTGATCTTTAATAACTAAGTCCTCAGGGCTTAAATTTGAAGATGTAAAGTTTACATTATCTGGATCATGAAAATCTACTCCCGAATCGTAAGACTGTGGACGTATCTTGCGCTTGCGAACAAAATCAATACAATTGTTAATTGCAATTCGAAACAACCAAGTGCTAAATGCATATACTGGTGTGTATTGCGAAAGATTATTAAAAGCTTTGCCGAATGTTTCCATCGTTAAATCTTCCGCATCATTCTCGTTCCCTATTTTCTTTAGTAATAAAAAGTAAATTGAATCTTGGTATCTGTCAAGTAGTTCGGCATAAGCTTTCTCTTCACCCTTAAGTGCAAGTGCAATTATTTCCAAATCTTTTTTTGCTTTTACCGAAAAACCACTACGTTCTACCATTGTTTATTGCTGTGTATCAATAATTTATAAATTACTAAAAGTCCATAGAAAAACGGTGCAAAGGTATCAAATAAAATGACATAAAAAACAGAGATTTTAGTTTTTAGGGTTTTATTCACTTTTGCTTGTATGCTAATGCTTAGCAAGGTTCTTATAATTGCAATGAATATTCCAAGGCAATGCAATCCATTTACTGATAGAAGTATTAGACTTCCCCAAAATATTGCTCGTGATACTATTTCTGCTCCTGAGATAATTTTTGACTCGATCTTATAATTGGTTGATGTACTTATATGTCGTGCTTTTTGATTTAGAAAAGATTTCCATGTTTTTTTTGCTTCGGAATATGTGAATGAATCTGGATTTAAGCATATTTCTGTATTTTCTTTTGTAGATGCGGCTATTACAAATAAATCGTCGTCGCCAGAAGAAATAGATTCGTGATCTGAAAATCCACCAACTGTTTTCCAAAGTGTTTTCGTATATGCAAGATTTCTTCCTACTCCCATATATGCTTTGCCAACTATTGCAGCACCAAAATATTGTAATGCAATCAACGCGGCATCATATCTTATAAATGAATTTAAAAAAGATTTTCCCTGAAGATATCCACCAAAACCAAGAATAAGATGTTTTGTGTCTGAAAAACTTGAAGCTATTTCTTTTAGCCAGAATTTAGATATCGGTTGGCAATCAGCATCGGTAAAAACTAGGTTTTCGTAAGAACTCTTATTTATTGCTAGTGAAAGTGCCGCTTTTTTGCCGTATTTTGAATCTTGGTCATTTATTATTGTTAGGTTTTTGTATGATTTCTGAATTTCGAGTAGTAAATCATAAGAATTGTCTGTAGGATGATCGCAAACTACAATAAGTTCAAACATGGGGTAATCCTGATTAAGTACTGATAATAGATTCTTTTCAAGATTTATAGCTTCGTTTCGAGCTGCTATTATTACAGAGATAGGAGGGAGGAAGATGGTTTTGTTTGAACTGCTTTGTGATTTAATATTCCATACTTTAGGAAAAAGATAAGCATAAAAATAGAGCTGGATAAGCGATGATAGCGCAAATACAGATATTAGAATTATATTTATTATTGAAAATTCTGGAATCATTTTCTATCTAAATAATATCTCAAAACAATAAAACATATTCAGCCAACAACCTGAATAACTAGCGAACGAACCGATGCTTCGGTAAACCATTTTGCTGTTTACCCATTTCTCTTTGCTTCTTCCCAAATTTCATTCATTTCGTCCAAACTCATATTTTTTAAATCTAGTCCTTGCGAAATGGTTTTATTTTCAAGATAGTTGAATCTATTTATGAATTTACGATTTGTTTTTTCCAATGCATTTTCTGGGTTTAGTCCATAAAGTCTTCCAGCATTAATTACCGAGAAAATAAAATCGCCGAATTCGGCTTCCATTTTTTCTTCGTCTCCCGATTTTAATTCAGTCATCAGTTCATGATATTCTTCCATTACTTTGTCCCAAACCTGTTCTTTTTCGTCCCAGTCAAATCCAACACCGCGAGCTTTATCTTGAATCCTGTGCGCTTTAATCATTGCCGGCATTGATTCTGGGATACCACCTAAGACGGTTTTCTTTTTACCTTCTTTTAGTTTTAGTCTTTCCCAGTTTTCTTCTACATCTTTGGCAGAGCTTACTTTAACGTCGCTAAAAATATGTGGGTGCCTGTAAATAAGTTTTTCATTTATTCCTTTAATTACATCATAAATGTCGAAAGTCCCGTTTTCTTCGCCAATTTTTGCATAAAAAACAATATGAAGTAAGATGTCTCCCAGCTCTTTCTTTATTTCATTATCATCAGATTTTAATACAGCATCGGCAAGTTCATAAACTTCTTCCAAGGTTAAAGTTCTTAAACTTTCGTTTGTTTGTTTGCTGTCCCAAGGGCATTCGATTCTCAACCTGTCCATAATGTCGAGGAGTCTCTTAAACTCATCAAGTCTTTTATCCATAATTTTGTATTAAAAAAAAGAGGCATTTAATTATGCCTCAAAATTAGAAAATATGTTTGATAAATTAGTTCAGTTTATGCAATTACCTTTATTGCATAAAGATTATAAATTAAACTAATCCAGTAAATCCCATAAATGCAAGTGCAAGTATTCCTGCTACAATCAAAGAAATAGGCACACCTTTCATTCCTTTAGGTATATTGACTAAATCCATGTGTTCGCGAATACCAGCAAGTATAACTAAAGCTAGTCCAAAACCAATAGCAGTAGCTGTTCCGAAAACAACGCCTTCTAAAAGATTATAGTCTTTTTGTATTACTAAAATTGCAACCCCAAGTACGGCACAGTTTGTAGTTATTAGTGGAAGAAATATCCCTAATGCCTGATATAGCGAAGGACTGATTTTTTTAAGTATAATTTCGACCATTTGTACTAAGGCCGCAATAACCAAAATAAAGGAAATAGTTCGTAAATATTCTATTTCAAATGGTTTTAAAACATAAACCTGCAAAAGGTAAGTTACCATTGTTGCCAAAACGATAACGAAAGTAACAGCACCAGACATTCCGAGTGCGGTACTTACTTTATTTGATACTCCTAAAAACGGGCAAACTCCGAGGAATTGTGCCAGGATTATATTGTTTACAAGAATTGCGGAGATAATTATTAAAATATATTCCATAACAAGCTGTTTTTATTATTTTTTAATTTTGTTAACTAACGCGATGAGGTAACCGAGTGCAATAAAGGCTCCTGGAGCTAGGACAAAAACCAATGCTCCAGAACTCATAATTTTCATTCCGAAAATTGCACCTGATCCAAGTATTTCTCTAATAGCACCAAGAATTCCCAATGCCATTGCAAAACCTAAACCCATTCCTAGTCCATCAATAAGCGATGAAAGAACTGTGTTTTTATTTGCGAAAGCTTCAGCACGACCCAAGACAATACAGTTTACAACAATAAGTGGGATAAAAATACCAAGAGTTGCGTACACTGCGGGAACATAAGCTTGCATTGATAAATCTACAATTGTTACGAATGAAGCAATAACAACAACGTATGAAGGAATACGAACTTTGTCAGGAATCATTTTGGCAACCATTGAAATAACGACATTCGATCCGACTAAAACAAATGTTGTAGCCAAGCCCATTGCAATCCCGTTAATCGCAGATGAAGTGGTAGCAAGTGTAGGACAAGTTCCCAACACAAGAACTAAAATAGGGTTTTCTCTGATAAACCCTTTAGTAAAGTTTTTCCATTGATTCATTATTCGTTCCCTCCCTTGTCTTTATCAGCAGGTGCTGGTTCTGTTTTAATATTATAATATTTAACATATGCATCAAAGGCTCTTTGAAGAGCATCGCAATATGCACGCGATGATATAGTAGCAGCAGTTATAGCGTCAACCTCTCCTCCATCTTTCTTCACAATCATCTTAAAAATACTTGGATTTTTACCAACAAACTGTGAGTTGAAAGTCGATTTGCTTTTTGCTGTTTTATCTCCCAAACCTGGAGTTTCTTTATGCTCAAGCACATCGTTGTCAATAATAACGCCCAACGTGTCGAAACCTACCATCACTGTAAATCTACCTGCAAATCCTTTGTCAGTATATGATTTTACTGCTGTTCCAATTCTTACATCATTAACGATTACCTCATAGAAATAAAGAGAATCTTTTCCTTCATCAGGCATAACTCCTTTTTCAATAACAGTTCCTTTATCTGCTCCAGGAATTACAAGGTTTATACTGGCTTTTAATTTTTCCTTTTTTACCTTAGCAATCGGCTCTATTGTGAAATTATACACAAATCCTAGTAAAATTGCAGGTATCGCCGTAATTACAAACAGCGTCAATGTCATATTTATAAAACTATCTTTTCTAGCCATGTCTTTTATTTTTTAATTTTTTCACCAAAACGACCTGGTTTAAAACCTCTATTAATAAGCGGTACAAAGGCGTTCATAATTAATATCGCAAATGACATTCCTTCTGGATATGCTCCCCAAGTTCGGATAAGAAATGTAATTATCCCTATGAATACCCCATAAATAAGCATTCCTGTTTTTGACATTGGAGATGTAACCATGTCGGTAGCCATAAATATTGCTCCTAGTAATAAGCCACCAGTTAATAAATGGAAAGCTGGATCGGCAAATTTTGCTGGATTTACACCATGCATAATGGCTGCAAATATTGCTACTGTTCCTAAAATTGAAACAGGAATATGCCATGTGATAATTTTACGAAATAGCATAAATAATCCACCAAGTATCAAAGCAATTGCAGATATTTCACCTAATGAACCACCTATATTACCTATAAATGCGTTACTGTAAAAATGTGGTATTGTATCTATTATAGATGAAAAACTTTGACCGTTCTTTATCCCTTCTTTTACAATTGCTAAAGGTGTAGCACCTGTTTGAGCATCTGTCATTGCAAAATTTAAAACTTTAACAACTGGCCACGATGTCATTTGAACTGGGAAAGAAATGAGCAAGAATACGCGACCTACAAGAGCAGGGTTAAAAGGATTATTTCCTAATCCGCCGAATGTCATTTTTCCAATTCCTACTGCAACCAAAGCTCCAATCACAATTATCCACCATGGTAAGTTTGACGGTACGTTGAATGCTAATAACATACCTGTAACTATTGCAGATCCATCTACAACCGATATTTTGCCTTTTAGAAAAAACTTTTGAATCAGCCATTCGAAAAATACGCATGATGCAATTGCAATAAGATTTACTCTAATTGCATCGAAGCCAAAATAATAAATTGATATCAATAATGCCGGAATCATTGCTATCACAACTCCATACATGATCTTTTTTACGGAATCTTTTCCGTAGTCATGTGGAGACATCGATACTGTTAACTTGTTTATAGCCATTATTTTATGATTTTTTTGCTCTTAATATTTTATTTAAATTCGCTTTCCCAAGTCTGATATAATCTAAAAGTGGAATTCCTGCAGGACATGTAAATGCACATGATCCACATTCCATACAATCTAATGCATGTTGTGGTTGTAACTCTTCATACATTTTAGACATTGTCATATTTTTTAGAAGATAAGGCTCTAATCCCATTGGACATACCGACGCACATCTACCACATCTTATACAATTGAAGTTTTCTGGTCGAGTGGCTGAGTCTTCTGGAAAAATCAATACTCCAGATGTTCCTTTTGTTACAGGAACAGTATCTGTGCTTACTGCTTTACCCATCATTGGACCGCCATTTACTATTTTACCAGTATCTTCAGGTAAGCCTCCTGCTGCTTCAATAAGCATGTTTATTGGTGTGCCAATTCTTGCTAGAATATTTGATGGTTTTTTTACAGATTTCCCAGTAACAGTTACCACTCTCTCGAATAATGGCTTGTTTTTCTGTACCGCTTCATAAACTGCATAAGCTGTTCCTACATTTTGCACAACACAACCAACATCAATTGGCAAGCCTCCAGCTGGAACTTCACGATTGAGTAGAGCTTTAATCAATTGTTTTTCGCCACCCTGTGGATACTGGACTTTCAAAGCATGAACTTCAATACTGTCGAATTTCTTTGCTATCTCTGTCATATGTTTGATAGCATCCAGTTTGTTATTTTCTATTCCGATAATAACTTTTCCTGCACCAATGGCTTTTTGAATTAATTTACAACCGATTAAAATCTCTTCAGCTTTCTCCATCATAATCTGATGGTCGGCAGTAAGATATGGTTCACATTCAACTGCATTGATAATCAAATTGTTACATGTTTTTCCAGGAGGTAAAGACATTTTTACATGCGTTGGAAATGTTGCGCCACCTAAACCAACAATACCACAGGCTGAAACTTTAGTTTTAATTTCTTCAGCACTAATGTCTATATTGTTTTTAATTTCTGCAGAACGGTCTATTGTATCCATCCATTCATCGCCTTCAACATCGATTATAATACATGTTTGTTTGTATCCTGAAGTATCAAGAACTTTATCAATCTTTAAAACTTTGCCAGATACCGATGAATGGATATTTGCAGATACAAATCCTGTGCTTTTTGCAATTAATTGACCTACCTTAACAATGTCGCCCTTAGCTACAACTGGTTCTGAAGGAGCACCGATAT
>JBBQCZ010000018.1:0-39443 GCA_038319215.1 Bacteroidales bacterium
TGGGGAATCGAATTAAAGGTGACGAAATCATGCCGAATGGTCTGTACCAATGGTACGCCGAATTTAAGGACTGGAACGGTACAATATTTAAAGAACAAGGTACAATTACCTTGATAAGATAAAAAAAAACCGGCTTTCGCCGGTTTTTTTTTAAACACATTACACAACCAAATTGGAAAAAAAGCGTTAATATTGCATAAACTTTAAAAATTATGTTAAAACACATTCTATTACTATCAACATTTCTGCTTTTTATAAGCGCTATAAATGCACAAACAGCAGATCCTAGACTTAGCACAGTGTATTCAGAAGAATATCTAAGCGACATTGCTATAAATCATCAAAATGAATTAAGGTATCTAAATTGGTGTCTTGACAATTCGTTTACGGTAATTGAAGTAGGTGTTGAAAAATGTGCAAATTTACCATTTTTGCAACACTTAAATCCTGAAACAAAAACGGTTTTCGGAGATGTTGAAAGCATTGATATTGAAAATTTCAATATTTACATGTATTCATTCGAAAGAAAATTTGACAGACCAACAACTTATAGAATTGGATCTAATGGAATCGCAATTGTGTTTGAATCTGAAAAAAAATTAGCAGAAAACTATAATAAATACCAATATGGAAAGTAAAACATTTAAAATAATCTCTCTATTGCTATTTATTAGCATGAGTTCTGGGTTATTCGCACAAACCTATATAATGAATAGCTCAACAAATAATACTACTGTAAGCACTTGCAATGGAACCTTATACGATTCAGGCGGAGCAGCAGGGTCTTATCAAAATAGTGAGAGTTACACTATTACTGTTTGTAGTCCAGGTGGGTCTTCAATTGAAGCACAAATAATTTCATTTGCTACGGAGAGCTCTTTCGATAATTTATATATCTACAATGGTCCGACTACAGCAAGTCCATTATTGATTCAATCTTCAGGTAGCCCTGGTATTACAGGACAGACCTACGAAAGCACTGGTACTTGTTTAACATTTAGATTTACTTCTGATAGTAGTATTCCCTATGCAGGTTTTGAAATTGCTTTAAGCTGTGGGTATCCATGTCAAGCATTTACTGTAGATCTTATTTCTCCAACATTAGCTATTTTACCTGACACAGCAATTTATGCATGCCCTGGAGTTGGAGCTGGTTTTGTTGCTCAAGGAAACTATCCTAATAATAATACAAATTATTTACAATCAGATGCTAATATAACTTGGACATGGACAGTTAGAACAATTGAGGATTTAATATATTCTGGTGTAGGTATGAATACACTCCCTTCTACTTTTGAAGAACCTGGTGGAACCTTTGTGTCTTTTACTGCCACAGATATTAATGGTTGTCGTTATGTTTATCCAGATACACTTCTTGTGTATGTTGCTGTACATCCAACATTTGCTGGCACAGTGGCAGATCAAACAACAATTTGTCCTGGAGAATTAGTGAATTTTGATGGATTCATGCAAATTGAACCATGGGTTGTTACAATACCAGAAATAATTAACGAATGTTATTGTGCTGATGATGATCATTATCAACAACCACAATGTGCAGAATTTGTACATACTGCTTTTGCACCCGGACAGACAATACAATCAGTAAATGATATTGAAGCTTTATGCATGGAACTAGAACATTCTTATATTGGGGATCTAGATATGTGGATTACATGTCCTGATGGACGATTTGTTAACTTATTGTCTTATCCTAACAGTTGTAGTGTAACTCACTTTGGAGTGCCAGATGAAAACGACGATTGTAATCCGGGTACTTTATATGAATACTGCTGGACTCCTACTGCAACTACAACAATTGCTAACAGTTGTGGTGGAACAAGTGTTCCTGCTGGGAATTATATGCCTGAAGGTAGTTTTGCAGGTCTTGTTGGCTGCCCAATTAACGGAACATGGCGGATATGTTTTCAGGATAATTTATATTCTGATGATGGAACCGTTTGTAACTTTGTTTTACAATTTGCAGACAACGTTCTACCTGGAGAAGCAAACATGTGGCAATTTCAAAATACTTACGACCCTGCCTTATTTACATGGACTGGAGATGGTGTTGACCCCAATTCAGGAGGAACAGCAACTGCGAACCCAACAACTCCAGGCGATCAAGTGTTTACTTTTTCTATAACTGATGATTTTGGTTGCACTTATGACACAACGGTTAATGTACTTGTAAGAACTGTTAATGATGCTCTTTGCTGTACAATGCCAACTACAACTGCAGGTCCCGACATTCATGTTTGTACAAATACCTATACTTTTAATGCTACATTAGCAACTGGAAACACAGGAACTTGGACTCTAATAAGTGGCCCTGGTACCGTTACTTGGACAAATCAAAACTCTCCGCACGCAATTGTAAGAGTAAATGGCTGGGGTTCTTATGAATTTGAATGGACAGAACAAAACAATACTCCAACTTGTAGCGATGCAGACAGGATTATTGTAGAGTTCTACCCTGTTCCAACAACTACTTTTACATTCGACCCAATATTGTGTAATGCAGATCAATCAACAATTACCTATACTGGAAACATGACCTCAACTGCAACATTTAATTGGAACTTCGATGGAGGTACAATTGTAAGTGGTACCGGAATTGGTCCATATGAAATCTCATGGTTAACAGCTGGCGCGCATTCTATAGCTTTGCAAGTTAGTGCAAATGGTTGCAACTCACCCGACACGTTAATTAATATTATTAATCCAGTTGTTTTATCACACACATTAGTAGTTGAAGACGATCCTTGTTTTGCAAGTTGTAACGGTCGAGCCGAAATCACAACCGTAGGTGGAACATTGCCATACAATTACTCGTGGGGTTCTCCAACAAATATTTTACCTAATCTCTGCGTTGGAAACTATTCAATAACAGTAACCGATTCTCATGGTTGTACAACTGCTGAAGATTATACTATTAATGAACCAACTCAACTTGTAATAAATTCAATTACAACAACAAACCTTTCATGCTACCAATCTAACGACGGAACAATTACTGTTGATGCTACTGGTGGTACTGGAACTTTAAATTATATTTGGTCAGATGGCAGTTTGGGATTATCGAATAGGACCAATCTTGGCAGTGGAAATTATTGCGTAACAGTTGAAGATGAAAACGGTTGCACAGTAATGCAATGTGTTGTTTTAACTCAACCAAACGAATTGCTTGTAACAATTTCTCCTGATGTTGCCATTTGTGAAGGAAACCAAACCGTAATTCAAGCTCAAGCAATGGGCGGAACGGCTCCTTTTACTTATTTATGGAATCAAGGTTCTGGTTTTAACCCTGCATCTTCATCTCTTACACTTAGTCCAAGTGTAACAACTACTTTTAGCGTTTTTGTTAGAGACGGTCATAACTGTACTAGCAATACTGCTGCTATGGTCGTAACCGTTAGTCCTCTTATGGTAATAGATTCGTTAATACTTCAACAGAACAGGTGCTACCATTCTTGCGATGGAAGTGCCGAAATTGTTATGCATGGTGGATTACAACCTTTACAATATAGTTGGCGATCGTCAAATCATCTTTACCAAGGATTATGTGCTGGTATTTACACTGTAACTGTTAACGACTTAATTGGGTGTAATGTTAGTCAAATGTTTATTATAACAGAACCTACTCAACTTACTTATACTTCGTCAACAGAACCTGCAACATGTAACGGATATCCAGATGGTGAAGCTACAATTTATGTGCAAGGTGGGGTAACTCCTTATGAGTACTTATGGCCAAATGGAAATACTAATGCCACTCTTACTACTCAAGCTGGAAATTACACTGTTACTGTTCTCGATGATCACAATTGTAGAATTATAGCTCCATTTACCATTACACAGCCTACTGCAATTTATGTTGTACCTGTTGGAAATAGAACAATTTGTAATGGACAATCAGTAACACTTAATACTCAAGCAACTGGTGGAACTCCTTATTATGATTTCCATTGGACTGGTAACGACGGTAGTATTTACAACTCAAATCTTTACACTGTTAGTCCAACTCACAATACTGTTTATACTCTTGTAGTAACAGATTCTCATGGTTGCTCGAGTACTCCAATACAATCTACAGTTATTGTTAATCCAGATTTACAGATTCTTTCTGTTGTAACAAGTAACGATACTGTTTGTCCAGGTGACCCTGCAATTATTCATGTTGATGTTGTTGGCGGAAATGGAGGTCCTTACTTAATGACTCTCCAAGATGGAAGAGTTGTTCCTTCACCTTTTACAGTATATCCTGATACAACTACAATGTACCATATTCAGTTAGAAGATATGTGTGGAACTCCTTCAGTTGTTGATTCAATTCTTATTAAAGTAAGACCTAAACCAGGAAATGTCTTTGTTGCCGAAGAAGTTGAAGGTTGTCCTCCGTTTGCTGCTTACTTTACTGAGAGCACTCCTAATTATGGTCAAACGTATATTTGGGACTTTGGTGATAATGGATATGCTACTACTAAAAACCCAATCTATATTTATCAAGAACCGGGTACTTATTCTGTTAGCTTAGAAGTTAGAGATTTCTTTGGTTGTAAAAACTCAAGAACAGTAGAAAATATGATTACTGTTTATCAAAATCCAACTTCACTTTTTGAAGCAACCCCTGAAATTGTTTCTATGTTAGCACCTGAAGTTGAGTTTATTAACCATTCCACTGATGCTGTTCGTTATTTCTGGTTCTTTGGTGATGGCGACAGTTCTCTATTTGTTGCTCCTCGTCATAAATATCCTACTATTGGCGAATACGAAGTAATGCTTGTGGCCGAAAGTGTTGATGACTGTACTGATACTACTACAAGAATAATTACCGTAAGAAATGAATTTGCATTCTATATGCCAACATCTTTTACGCCAAACGGTGATGGAATGAACGACTGTGCTAGACCTTGTGGTAATGGAATAGACAAAAACGATTTCAACCTTAAAATTTATGATAGATGGGGAAACCTAGTTTTTGATACTGATAAATATGCCCCTAATGCTTCTTGCGTTTCTTGCGAAGATGGAGCTTGGGATGGTACTGATATGGGGAATCGAATTAAAGGTGACGAAATCATGCCGAATGGTCTGTACCAATGGTACGCCGAATTTAAGGACTGGAACGGTACAATATTTAAAGAACAAGGTACAATTACCTTGATAAGATAAAAAAATAAAAGAGGCTGCAAATTGCAGCCTCTTTTATTTTAAACTAATTTAGTCTTCAGTAAAAAACAATCTCGATAATATTTTATTTAAAAAAAATTAAAACTAAGGAACTAATAATTCCTTTTCATAGTCCTGTTTTAAAAGAAAACAAAAGCTATGACGCTATGAATTGATTTGCCACTACTAGGTTAAATAAAAATTATAGAGCAAAATAAATTGAGTACAAAAGCTTTGTGATTATACTGGCTTAATCCTTTCGGAGGCTAGCGAACCAAAGACATTTAATAAAGACAAAGTTTTAATATAACTGTCTAATCTCCAATTTAATAAAATCTATAGCCTCCTGAGTAGGAGATTTTTCAATCTCAATAAGTCTTTCAAAAATTGTTTGTGAGAACTTCAAAGCATTTTCGTGAGGATCCAAACCTTCGAGACAAGAATTTAGCAATTTAACTGTTTTTTCCTTTGCGTTACGCACCTGTTCCCAAGCATCAATAGAAAGATACAATTGCTGAGAAAGGTTATGTTCAAATTCACTTCTAATGATTATGAGCATTTCTTTATGCAACTGTTGAATTGTCATATTTGGTGTTTGAAGACGAATTATAACAGAATTCGGCGAAATTCTTTCTAAAAATAAAATAATTCGCTCATAAGCTTGCAATCTTAAAGGAGTAATAATTTTTTGATTTTGCAAAACAATCTGAATTTTTTTGTTTTCATTTTCCTTTTTAAGTACAGTCTTTAACACAAAAAACGCTGTCAGAAAAACAATTAATGACGGGATTGTAATTTTTAAAATTTCTAAAAACATAGCTAATAATTTTTAAGTTTTATGTTTTACAATATTAAATAATTAAAATTTAAGATGTTATCTTAGCGAATAATATTTTATAAACAATTTTTTATGGAAAAAGCATCTGACAGACTTAACAAGATGGCCGTGTCTGCAACTTTGGCGATGGCACAAAAGAGCAGAGATCTTCAGGCTCAAGGAATTGACATCATAAACCTCAGTATTGGTGAACCAGATTTTGACACTCCTGTTCACATAAAAGAAGCTGCAAAAAAAGCTATTGACGATAATTTTACTCATTACCCACCTGTTCCGGGATACGATTCGTTAAGAAAAGCAATTGTAGCAAAATTCAAAAGAGAAAACAATCTAGATTTTAATGTTGACCAAATAGTAGTTTCTACTGGTGCAAAACATTCCATAATAAATGTTTTTATGTCAATTTTGAATCCAGGCGACGAAGTTATTGTTCCTGCGCCATATTGGGTAAGTTATGTAGATATGATTGGGCTAGCAGAAGGAATACCAGTAGTTGTAAAATGTGGAATTGATTCAGATTTTAAAATGACAGCAGCTCAATTTGAAGCCGCAATCACGCCAAAAACCAGAGCACTTATTTTCAGTTCTCCCTCAAATCCAACTGGCAACCTATATTCTCAGTCAGAATTAAAAAGTCTTGCTGAAGTTATATCCAGATACCCAAACATAATTGTACTTTCAGATGAAATATATGAACATATTAATTTCGTTGGTAAACATGAAAGCATAGCTCAATTTGACGAAATTAAAGAAAGAGTAGTGGTTGTAAACGGGGTTTCAAAAGGATATGCAATGACCGGCTGGAGAATTGGTTATATTGGAGCTCCTTTGTGGATAGCAAAAGCTGTAACTAAACTTCAAGGACAATTCACTTCTGGGGCTTGTACAATTGCACAGAAAGCTTCCGAGGCAGCGTTAAATGCTGGTTCTGAGCAATGCAAGGAAATGACCGCAATATTTAAAAAGCGTTGCCACAATGTTCTTAATTTCTTAAAAGATGTTCCTGGACTAAAAACTAATATTCCTGAAGGTGCATTTTATGTTTTCCCAGAAGTCTCGTCATTTTATGGAAAGACTTACGACGGAAAAACAATCAATGATTCTGACGACCTTGCCATCTATCTTTTAGAAAAAGCAAATGTGGCAACAGTTGGTGGTACTGCATTTGGATCTCCAGAATGTCTTAGGTTTTCTTATGCAACAAGCGAAGAAATAATGACTGAAGCTTTAAAAAGAATAAAAAAAGCATTAGCAGAGCTTAAATAATCATACTAAGTTTTCAAACAATGCCGGTTAATAAAGCGATTTATTAACTGGCATTTTTTATTTAAGTGCATTGATTTTTTATTAAATTTGCTTATTGTTATGCAAAAACTGAAAATCATGAAAATAGTACTTTTAGCAGTGGCAATTTTATTGTCGATTAATCTTACATTTGGACAAAGTTCCACTTTTTACAATTTCGAACAGGCTCTTATAAATGACAATGTACGAAGTCTAGAAGAAGACATAAACGGCAATGTCTGGATCGGAACTATTGGTGGTATCACAATGTTTGATGGTACAAGTTTTACATCTTATACTACTGCTGATGGTTTAGGAGGCAATGTAATTTATGATATTTGCGCTCATTCATCAGGCGATGTGTATGCTGCAACATCTGGAGGTTTATCAAAATTTAATGGCACAAACTGGACAAATCAAAACTTGGGTGATGGACTTCCATCAAATACAATTTGGTGCGTTGAAGAAGACAATATCGGAAATATCTGGATTGGAACTTCTACAATGGGTGCAGCATATTTCAATGGTACTTTTTGGACCCAGCTAAATACCGACGATGGTTTGGTTTCTAATGGTATTAAAAATATTTTTATTGACAGAAGTAACAATGTTTGGTTTGGAACAGGAAATGGATTGTCTGAATATAATGGCACAACTTGTAAAAACTTCAATACTACTTCTGGTTTGCCAGGACTAATAGTTAATGATGTAATTCAATTATACAATGGCAAAATTGCAGTTGCAACAAACGGAGGTATTGGAATTTATAATTTTTATAACTGGACTAATATAACCACAGCTCAGGGTTTGCCAACTGCAAATGTTCTAAGCATAAAACAAGATTATAATCAAAATATTTGGATTGGAACATCTTTGGGTTTATCAAAATATAACTGGTCAACTTTCCAAACTTATAATTATAATGATGGCCTTACAAATACTATCGTTAGCAAATTATTGATTACTCATTCGGGAGATAATAAAATTTGGTGCGGGTCGCCTTTTAACGGAGTTACAGTTTTTGATAATAACGATACTTTTGTTATCTACAGAACAAATCGTAATTTAGTCGATGATCAAGTTACAACTGTTTACACAGACAACAATAATATTACTTGGGTTGGAACAAAAGCTGGGCTTAATAGGGTTGAAGACTTACATTGGAGGACATATAAAACTGCTGACGGATTATCAAACAATGAGATTACTGCGATACATAAAGATATAAATGGCAATATTTGGATTGGGACAATCAATGGATTATCTAAACTTAATGGGGCAACAATTACTACTATAAATACTGCACAAGGCTTGACAAATTCTTATATAAACAGTATAACATCCGACCCTGCTGGAATTGTATATGTTGCGACTCCAGATAAAGTTACTGTAATTTCTGGTGGAATAGTCACTGATACAATAGCAGTTACAGATGGTTTATCCGACAATAATGTAAAAGTTGTTCAGTATGAAAACGGCAGATTATGGTTTTTAACTGATAATGCAATGCAATATTTAGAAGGAATGGTATTTACAGATGCCACTACTTTAGGCTGTGCTCAATCACAAACAGCTGCTGGTGCGAAAAGTGTAAATGGCATCGCTGGTCAATATTTTGGAAATGATTACACTTTGAAATTCCACAACATCGGTACGGCTTCTTCAAATTGTGTTCTTCACCCCTATTCTGGAACATCAACAATGACTTCGATTGTACAAATTGGTCCTGCAGTAATTTGCTCTTTCGACAACGGCGAAGTTCAAACTTATAATGGAATATGGAATTCATTTACAATGACTTTTGATGTTTCATTTTTATCGGCATCAAATGATCAGAATTATATTTGGGCAGGCTCTACCGACGCAGGACTTGCAAAAATTTGCTTATCTTGCTCATCTGAGATTACGGCAACATTAACCCCTCCTACTTGTAACTATAATTCTAATGGAAATATTACAATAACAGCACCAGCTGGCAATTCTTATTCAGCAGACAATGGAACCAACTGGCAAGCCTCGGCTACATTTAACGCTCAATCGGGCGGCTACAAGCATTTATTGGTTCGCAATGTAGCTGGACAGATTATCGCCGATTCTGTAGTTTACTTAAATTTTTACAATAATATTTCGGATCCAAATATTACATTCTCTCAAATTTTATGCAATGGAAACAACTCTGGGGCAATATTGCTGGATTACAATGAACCAGCAGATCATATTTGGGAAAACTCAAACACTGTACTACTTAACCGTGTTAATCTAACTGCTGGTAATTATGCTGTTACAGTTACAGATATTAACGGTTGTCAAAGAATTTTATCAACTGAAATTATTGAACCAAGCGCATTAGCAGTTATAGTAGATTATTCAGATATTACTTGTTATGGCGAATCAAACGGAAGCATCGACTTGGCTGTTTCTGGTGGCACTTTACCTTACTCATTTAATTGGAGTAACGGAGCTACAATTAATCCAATTACAATGTTATCGCCTCTCACATATTTTTATACAGTTACAGATGGAAATGGTTGTAATATCTCGAATATACAAACGCTTAATCAACCATCTCAACTTACGATCACAGAGTCTATTACAAACAATGGATGTTCTGGAGATTTTAATGGAAGTGTCGATATTACTGTTGCTGGTGGAACTACAGCTTACAATATTGTGTGGGAAGATCCAACTTATGTAAATGCCCAGTTCGACATAGTTAATGCTCCCGCTGGAATTTATAATGTTAGTGTAACAGATAACAATAGCTGCATTGTAAGCGGTTCGTATGAAATTACACAACCAAATGGAATTAATATTATTTCGGAAGATTTGGTTTCTGTACATTGTTTTGGAGAATCTACTGGTGAAATTGACATAGAAGTAAATGGAGGTTTTGGCGTGCTCTCTTATGAGTGGATAAAACAAGGTACTGCCGGTACATATTCTACTGACCAAGATTTATCAGATCTTTCACTTGGCACATACTTACTAACAATAACTGACGAAAACATGTGTGAAACGAGCTCGTCATATTTAATAAACCAATCGGCAGACATTGTATCTAGTATTACTATTACTCCAATTACTTGTGCTGGCTACGATGACGGTCAATTACTCGCTTCGGCAACTGGAGGAACTGGCACTTACAGTGCGTATTATTGGTACAACGAGGCAGACGAAATTATTGGAGTAACCCAACATGTAACTGGGTTAACATCGGGTGAATATTATGTCGTAATTCGTGATTCTTATTATTGTTACGACACAGTTTATGCAAGCTTAATTCAAGCCGTTCCGCATGTTTATGAAATTACATCAACAGATATGACCTGCAACGGACTAAATAATGGAACAATTACAGTAAGCATTGATGGCGGAGTCGGCGTTGGATTTGGGTTTAACTGGGAAACTCCTATTTCTGGAAATACAAATATTGCCAATAATGTTGCTGCTGGAAATTGGGCAGTCACAATTACAGACCCAACAAGCTGTACAGAAATCCTAAGCATAGATGTAATTGAACCCGCAATGGTAGATATTGGAGCTTTTGATGATTACTCTTATATTTGTTATGGTAATACATTAACTCTTAACCCTGGAAACTTTGCATCATATAATTGGAGTAACGGGTCAACAAATCCAACAATTGTTGTCGAAAACGAAGATGTATATTTTGTCGAAGTTGTTAATGCTTCTGGATGTCATCTAGGAGACACCACTGTTGTAGTTGTTAGCACTGTATTCGATGATGAAACGGTAAACTTGGCAACTGTAACCAATAATGAAACTATTAAATTAATGTGGGAGAAAACTCCTGAACAAGGAACAGAATTATACAAAATATATAGAGATGCTGGAACCGGATTCGAGTATATTTCAAGTTTAAACTATGACCAACCAGCAATTTACGAAGATTTAGATGTTGACCCAGCCTCTGACTATTATAAATATAAAATTTCTAGCGTTGACTCATGCGGATCAGAAAGTGTTTTGTCTGATTATCACCGAACTTGTCTTTTGGATGTTGTTTCTGATAACAATGGGGCATGCTATCTAAACTGGGGAGAATACGAAGGATTTTTTGTCGTTTATTACTTTATTATGCGCGGAACAACGCCTAACAATCTGGCTGTTGTAGATTCTGTATTATATAATGATTTTAATTATGTAGAAATGAATCCTAACGAAAATGGATCTTACTATAGAATTAAAGTTAGAAGAATTGATGGCTGCTCGCCTGGTGACGGAAACTACTACGATGCTGCCTATTCAAACATTGTATTTTGCGACAACAATACAGGCATCGTAAATAATGCAATAATTAATACTGAAGTTTATCCAAATCCATTTGTAAATAATATTAACATTGAATTCTATCTGCAAATTCCTGGTGAAGTAAAATACTCTGTTGTTAATATGCTTGGTCAATGCGTTTACGATGAAGAAATATATAATTCCAGCAAAGGAAAACAAACGATTAGCTTCGACACTAATCTAGACGATGGAATTTATATTTTAAAATTGAGTTACGCTAACGAAACTCATAATATACGCATAATTAAAAATTAGTAATGCGTTACAAACTAGAGCTTTGTTATAAGGGAACAAACTATCATGGTTGGCAACGACAGCCAAATGCAATTACTGTACAACAAGTACTCGAAAATGCTATAAATTTAACTCAGCGCGACAATATCGAAATTACTGGTTGTGGACGTACCGACACTGGTGTTCATGCAAAGTATTATGTTGCGCATTTTGATTCAGAATTAATATATGATGATAAGGTAGTTCTGAAACTAAACCGATTTCTTCCCGAAGATATTTCAATAATATCACTAATTAAAACAGATTCTGATTTTCATGCACGTTTTTCTGCTATCAGAAGATCGTATGAATATGTAATTACAACTAAAAAAAATCCATTCCTCAATGGCCTTTCGTGGTTTTTAACAAATCCGTTGCGGGTTGATTTAATGCAGGAAGCAATAAAAAAACTCTATAATTATACCGATTTTACGAGCTTTAGCAAATTGCATACTGATGTAAAAACTAATAATTGTAAAATTATTGATGCCGGTATTCGTGAAGAAAATGGAGTTATTGTTTTTTATATTACTGCCGATAGATTTTTAAGAAATATGGTTAGAGCAATTACGGGAACTCTTGTTGATGTTGGTCGAGAAAAAATTTCAATTGAGGAGTTTTGCAAAATTATCGAAGCTGAAAATAGATGCGAAGCTGGGCAATCTGTGCCTGCAACTGGCCTTTTTTTAACAGACGTACGATATTAACTGTAAATGAGATTATGCTAAAGCTTTGACAGGTATTTCCACATAAAAAGTAGTTCCAACACCTTTCTCAGATTCAACCCAAATTTTCCCACCTAAAAGCTGAGTATTCTCTTTTGCAATGCAAAGCCCAAGACCAAGTCCACCATACTTAGTAGAAATATTATCGTGTTCCTGAGTAAAACGTGAAAATATTTTATCAATATTCTCATTAGAGATGCCAATTCCAGTATCCTTAACAAAGAAACGAATTTTATTCTTTTCAGCACAAATACACCCGAACTCTACAATACCATAATCGGTAAACTTCAAAGCATTTTCAATCAGATTGCTTAAAATTTTATGTATTTTATGTAGATCAGAAACAATAGTTAAATCTTTGTCTTTACAAGTCATTTCTATATCTACTTCTGTTTTAGAATCAACAAGAAACACTTGATATAAATCCTGAAGAAAATCGTAAACATTAAATTCTTTATCTGAAACAGATATCTGTTTGGTTTCTAAAAATGAAATCTCCAAAATATCGTCAATTACCCTCTGAAGTTTTTCGGAACTGTGAATAATTATATCTGAAAATTGCTTTCTTTTTTCATCGCTAAGCCCTTCTTTTTGTATAAGTTTTGAAAACCCCATTATTCCATTTAGAGGAGTTCTAACTTCGTGCGACATATTATGCAAAAACTCAGTTTTCAAATTGTTACTTTCCTCTGCTTTTAATTTAGCTTTAAGAAGTTCATTTTGATGATTTGCCTGCTGTACTAGCAACTCCTGCAACTTATTGTTTGATTCTTCTAATATTGTATTGTTTTTTTGCTCCTCAACAATTTTCTGTGTTAATTTATCTTGAATGATATTGTAAGCAGCATAAAACATAAAACTTAAAAATGAAAATAGCGCAATTGAAACAATCCAAGAACTTGGGGATGTAATTAAGAGTTCAAAATCACCAATATGTTGCCATGTTCCAGTAATATAAAAAATTGCAGAAACTATTGCGATAATTATACAAATAATTATTTGTATTACTGCTTCCTTTTTATTAAAAAAAGCAGCTGAAAATGAAATTACGCTTAGTAATATAATGTATGCAGCACCAGCATACCCAGCAAGATAAAAATTAAACAGTGCCATTAACGTAGCTGAGTGAATAAGCACTCTTGCCCTGATTTTGTATGGTGTTTTTCGATAAAAAAATACGACAATAATGATTGGTGAAAACAAGAGCAAATTAATTAAACCAGAAACAGTAAGTTTCGATTCAATTGAAAAATAAATGTTATACAAAACGACCGGAACTCCAATAATGCAGCTAAAAAGCATAACTTTATACAGCATTAAATCTTTTATTCCCTCTAAGGTATTTGATTTGTTTAGGTCTTGTTCACGAAGAATTTTCATTTTTATTTTTTAATTAAAACTAGATATTCCCACGCTTTTAATTGTAGGTTTTTAAGTTCAGGACTAGCTATTTCTTTGCCCGAGAAGTATTCTAAATATACAGCATTCTTATCTTTAAGCTTAATTTCTGCCGAAGCTTGATTTTTTGAGAGATTAAAAATAGCAACAATTTCATTATCATCTTTCACTCTAGTAAAAGCAAAAATAGGAGATTTCTTTTTGCTATAAATAATATTAAAATCGCCACCATAAGAACCGTTCCATAAAGCAATATTTTCTTTCTTTAGCTGATTCATTTTAGTGTAAAAATCTTGATAAATGATATCACCCCAAATAACTGTATCTTTGTCAAAAAACTTAAGTCTTTTATTAAAACCTGCTTCCTGTCCACTATAAAGTAGAGGCATTCCTGGTAAAGTATAACACAAAACAGAAAAGCACAAATGGCCATCGCCATAACGTTCCATTTCGGTACCATTCCAAGAATTCTCGTCGTGATTTGTGGTAAACCTCATTTTCACACTACCAGCTGGAAAATTTTTAGCTTCCCAATTTAGTATTGTATCTAGCTCAGTTACAGGTTTTTCACCAGCAGCAATCTGATTCATGCCAGCAAGTAACCACCACGAGTATGACATGTCGAATGCAGCTTTATGGTGTTCTGGTCTTTCGGCCTCGGCTAACATAAACACAGGTTTAACTTTATCAAGTTCTGCTCTTGCCTCATCCCAAAAATCTGTTGGGACCATCTCTGCAACATCGCAGCGAAATCCATCAATATCAGTTTCTGTCAACCAATATTTCATATCCGATATCATTGCATGTCGCAAGTCTTCATTATCGTAATTAAGATCCATAACATCAGCCCAATCAGCCACTGGCGGGATAAAATTTCCGGCAGAATCTTTTGTGTAATAATCAGGATGAGAATTAACCCAAATATGATCCCAAGAAGTATGGTTAGCCACCCAATCGAGAATTACATGCATTCCATTTTCGTGAGCAACTTTTACCATTTCTTTAAAATCATCTAAATTACCAAACTCATGATTAACTTTCTTGTAATCTTGAATTGAGTAATAAGACCCCATGCTTCCTTTGCGGTTCAAGACTCCAATTTCCTGAACAGGCATAATCCACAAAATATCAATTCCCATATCTTTTAGTCGTGGAATATCTTTTGTAAATGCGTCGAATGTTCCTTCTGCTGTATGCTGACGAATATTTACTTCATAAATTGTTGCGTTCTTTGCCCATTCTGGCATCACTTTAGTGTATTCGCCTTCTTTAACCGGCTTTTCTTCAGATTTACATTTGCATCCGAATAAACTTAACAAAAACGCAATAATAATCATAAGTCTAAAAGTTGTTTTCATAATATCATTTCTTTAGGTTGTGAAACGGGAATAAAACTAAAAATATTTTTTAAACTTTACCTCGTTTTTATAATCTATTTTTTATTTATTTTTTAATTAGTATTTCAAATGAATATGGCTCAAGTTTAATAATATAATTAGAACTTAATTCAGAAATTTCTGCGCCAAAGTTAGTTTTAAAAATCGAAATATCTTTTATTACCGACTTTGCAATTAATACATCATTTTCAGAATCAGAGCAGTTAAATACAATATATGCTTCCCTATCAAAATATTTTCTTTTGATTATCAAAACACTTTCACTTGCATCTACAATGTTAGTGCTGCCAAGTAGAAACTCAATATTGTTTTTTCTTAAGCTAATTAACTTAGATGTAATATCAAAAGTTTCCTGTTCTGATTTTGTCAAATTGTCGAATTTCATCATCCGCCTATTATCAGGATCTCCCACACCTGCCATACCAATTTCATCGCCATAATAAACACATGGAATACCAGGAATCGAAAGAACAAAGGCATTTAGACACTGAAGTTTTTTATAAGATAATAAATTTTCCACCTCAATATCTCTTAACCATCCCGCCTCTTTATCATCTTCTCCAGGTTTAACAGAACCGTCGGCAAAACTAATAAATCTTACTAAGTCGTGATTTCCGGTAATATTCCCCATAAGGTGATAGCTTCCATAATAACTTAGTGAGGTCATTAGAGAAATTGCGACATTTTTCATATCCGATTGAGAATCGGCAAAACTGTTGCGAGCATCAAAATATAAGTTAAAATCGAATTGCCCATCCATCATTCCCGAACCAACATAATCTGCAATTAGCTCACGATTTCCAAAAGTTTCACCAATTTGATAAATACTCTTATCTGGAAATTTAGTTTTTATCTTTTTAGTGAGAGTTCTCCAAAATACTTCAGGAATATGTTTTGTTGCATCGTGTCTAAAGCCATCAATATTAAATTTTGTTAGCCAGTACATTGCATATTCCGAAATAGTATCCGTTACAAGTGGATTCTCAAAATCCCAAGATGGTAAAAAAGTATCAAACCAAGTGGTAAGCCTATACTCGTCCCAAAGTCTAATATTCTGACGTCCATCTTCTAATACAAGTTTTGTTGCCCAATCCTTGTGTGCTTGATATAATGGATGATTTTCATGAACATGATTTGCGACAAAATCGAGAATAACGTTCATATTTTCGCCATGTGCGGTATTTACTAGTGCCTGAAAAACACTATCATTTCCAAGTCTGTAATCAATTTCAGTTGAAGAAATAGGCCAATAGCCATGGTATCCAGAAAAATATCGCCTTGGTTCGGGAAATTCCTGATATGCCTCATCTGGATTCTGAAAAACTGGAGATATCCATAAACAGGTGATGCCGAGCTTGTCAAAATAGCCATCTTTTAACTTCTGCAATATGCCAAATATGTCGCCTCCCTGATAATTCGCTTTATCGGAAACTCTAGAATCTTTAACTTTAAAATCGTTTTGGAGATTACCATTAAAAAAGCGATCAACCATTACAAAATACATAATATTAGAAAATTTATCCTCGCGCACAATATCTTCAGTTTTAGATAAAACCTTGCCGTTATTTAGTGGAATAAATAAATCGTTGGCAACACAATTTGACTTACTTGCATAAATTCTTAAATAACTTCTTTTAATTGAATTTATCCCTTGAGGAATATCTAGTTTATACTGATTAGAATTAAAGTTCTCCAGATTAATTGGCAAAACTTGATTTTGCCACAAAATTATAAATCTGTCTGGTACAGATGATGCGCCAACTGTAATGCTATTATCATCAAATTGTTTTGTTTCCAAACTTAATGACTCTGTATTGCACAATGTCGCATTAAGCAAAGTATTATAACCGCCAATACCATTAGAAACAGTATCTCCAGCAGTAGGATTATTCATCCAAACACCATCTGCAACAATCTGATATTGATATAAACCTCTATCCAAAATCAAAGTGCATTTCCAACTATCACCATCTTTTTTAAATATGTTTTTTTCAGGACTCCAGCCATTAAAATCACCAGCAATACTTACAGATGAATACAATTTATCATCTGAAGGTTTAAAATACACATCTGAATGCACTTTTGAGCTTTTACGGCAAACAATACTATATAAATTTCCCTGACAGCTAACGTGTATAAGTGACAGCGGTTTTATATTATCAAAAGATGTTAAGATTTCTAGTGTTTTTGTTTCAGAATTAAAAACATAGTTCTTATCTTCATAATACACTGAATCTATTTTGGAAAAGTCGCTAATAAAATCATTTAAATAAACTGTATTAGAATCTGGTTTTAAAATTATTACAGATGCAATTCCATCAATTGGATCAGACTCTTGATTGAAAATTATTTTAGCATCATTATTACAGCCAACCAGAATAATGAATGAGCTAAAAATAAATAGTAATAGCCTTATTTTACGCATGTTACAGAATAGTCTTTATTTACAAAAATATTAGTTCTCGGTCTAAGTAATAATACGGTCTGATGTTCCTGCTCTAGTATTTTCCATCTTAATTCATCAGTATTTTCTTTCCCCCTACTTGCCTGAGCTTTTTTAGTTTCATGATATGTTAAATCAATAAAAACATTTAAATCCGATTTATCAGTATTAACAGCATATAAACCATCGACGATTAAAACATTTACTTTTGAAAAATCGGTAATAAGCTCATCAATATCATCTGGTACCAAGTCTATGCATGGCATTTTTGAAATACGATTATTTAAAAAATCGTCAATATTTTGATTAAGAGTATCCCAATCAATTTCGCCCAGTCCTACTTTGTCAATTCCATTCTCTTCTCTCCATTTATTACGAACATGCGGGTGTATTTTATAATAATTGTCTGAATGTAAAATTTTAGCAGGGATTTTATGGATTTTCACCAAATCTTTCCCAATACAATGAGAAAGTTCCGATTTGCCTGATCCAGATTCGCCCGAAATACAAACAATAATTTTCTTCTTATTTATTTTCAACATCTCACTAATAATAACACTTGCAGCTTGTTTATGCTTTTCAGTAATCAATAAAACATCTCCCAACATAATACGAAATTTTAAAAAGCGAATATAATAAAAAATAATAATATTTTAGTAATTTTACCCTACAAAATTAGGGTAAACACATCTAAAGGACTTTATTGAAATGGAGATGGAAGAGTAACTACTCCAACAAAATTAGGGCAAACACATATAACTTTAAATATTCAATGAAGTAATAAGCTTGAATTTATATTTTTATCTGCACTTGTTCTGCCCTACAAAAGCAGCAATCTGTCTGACAAATAAGGTTGATTATTAATAAACAACAATTTTAGTATTTTATATTTTGAACATTTTGTTCGTATTTTCAATTTTTTGTATAATTTTTAAAATTCATAAGTTTTCATATACTATAATTCTTTGATAATTAATAAAATAATACGAAATTTGACCTAGTGTTGTTCTATTATTTAAAACTCTTTTGATTATGAAAAAAATTCAAATTATCAGCATTCTCTTATTCATCACCATTGTATTGAACGCACAATATCAGGTTGGTCAAAAGACAATTACTTATACAGATCCTGCTCGTAATAACAGAGAGATTGAGACTATTATTTATTACCCCTCTAACACGGGAGGTGTTGATGCCGCAATTGCAATCGGTCAATTTCCGGTGATTGTTTTCGGTCATGGGTTTAGCATGGCAGACGAGACGTTGTATCAATATTTATGGGATGGGATTGTAAAAGAAGGATATATTTGTTTATTTCCTTTAACTGAAGGTGGAGGAATGTTTAATCCTCCGAATCACGAACAATTTGGCTTAGATTTAAAGTTTTTGAATTTGCAAATCAAATCTGAAGGGATGAATTCCAGTTCATTTTTTTATCAAAAAGTTTCAAATAAAACAGCAATAATGGGTCATTCTATGGGTGGGAAAGCGACATATATAGCGTCTGCAAATAATTCAGATATCACCACAGTTATTTCCTTAACGGCAGCATTAGGTGATCCGCCAATAGGCTCTGGATATGATGCAATGGGTTTAAGCGTGCCATTTGTTATTGTTCCAACATTAGTAATTGATGCAGAATTTGACTGTGTAGTTCCAGCAGAAGAAGGACATCAAATTATTTATAATAATTTAACAACAGATTGTCGCAACTATGTTAACATTTTGGGTGGAGGACACTGCTATATGGCATCGGGATCAAGTGTTTGCGAACAAGGAGAAGGTTGGTTGGGAGGAAACTGTACCAGCGATTTTACGATTACGCGTGAAGAACAAAACCAGATTGTACTCGAGATTATTCTTCCATATTTTGAGTTTATGCTAAAAGATGTTGCTATAGCCGAAGATGAGTTTCTTGCTTATATAACAGAATCAACAGAGGTTACATATTTACGCGATTGCCAGTTGCCAGATCCACAAATAGAAGATATTGACGTTTACAATGCTGTCGAAAATATAACTGTACCATTTGGCTCAACAGAGAATACTGCGATTTCGCAGCTCGCGCAGAGTATAACAATAAGCGATAATGGAGGAGAAAATCACCTTGTTAACCTCGACTGGACAGTTGCTTCATATAATGGGAATGTTCCAGCCATTTATGTTGGCACCGGTACTTTCAACTTACCAGCTGGTGTAGTACAAACATCTCCACCGACCACTCTCAACGTAACAGCAACAATTACTGTTCAAGATTTTGTTTCTGCGCCAGAGTTTACACCAGGTGGCGAATTCACAATTTATCCAAACCCAGCAAATGATTTAATATTTTATGAAGTAGATAATGTAAATTCGCAAGAAATTATAAGATTCTACAGTATTTATGGGGAATTAATAAAACAAGTAAAAATTACTGAAAAAGGTAGTATAAATATTAGCGAATTAAGCAGTGGCATTTATTTCATTAAGTTCCGCGAAAGATTTATTAAGTTAAGTGTAGAATAGTAGTTAGTTCCGTACTTAGAGGTGGGGTGATTGGTTATTGGTGGTTGGTTATTGGTAGTTGGTTATTGGTTATTGGTTATTGGTTATTGGTTATTGGTAGTTGGTTATTGGTTATTGGTAGTTGGTGGTTGGTAGTCCCGAGCCTTTGGCTCGAGGATCCTCGAGCCAAAGGCTCGGGATGGTTAGTAGTTAGTGGTTGGTGCGAAATAGTAAAAGTTAGAAAGGCGAAGTCAAATCGTTTACATTCTGCAATCCATTCGCCGCGGCGAATAGGCATTTTAAGTACTTTAGGCATTTTAAGTACTTTAGGCACTCTAAGTACTTTAGGCACTCTAAGTACTTTAGGCACTTCTTAACTGTAGTTGGTGGCTGGTGATTTGTAGTTAGTAAGAGGTGAGTAAAAAAGCTAAACTCGAATTCCGCCGCGGCGGAGCGAATGTTCTTTATCCATCAATATTCCACCACTCATCTTTTTCTATAACGCAAGGAGAATTAAAAATTCTTAGACCTACATCGTTATCTGTTTTTAGATTGAAAGAATCGTGATTAATAATCATTTTAAAATGAATATTGCGGAAATCGAAATTAAATCTACATCTATGCCAAAAGTCAGGCATATCGGGAGAAATGCTTAAAACTTTGTCGCGAAAATCTATTCCAGCATAAGTATTTAAAATGTGCATTACGGTTGCAGCCATAACGCCAGCATGAATTCCTTCTGAAGTAGTTCCACCTTGAACATCGTTATAGTCACTAATTAATGCTTCGCGGAAAGTATTATCAGCGATATCCTTTAAATCCCACTTATAAGCCAAATATGAATGTACCACACGACTTAGACTGCTACCATGAGAAGTGCGACTAACATAATAATAAAAATTCTTTGTTTTATAGTCCTTAGGCATTTCGTACCCTAATCCTGTGATAGTTTCAATAATTTCTTTGTCGGTAAGATTGTAAAATACCATCAAGGTATCGGCTTGTTTGGCCAATTTATAATCGTCAGGATTAAGCCCTTCTGCTTTTAATATTCTATCTAGACGATAGATATTTCCATATTTCTTTTTATAAGCAACCCAATCCAATTCTTTAAGGCTAAAATAGCCATCAAACTGTTCAATTATACCATCTTCATTAATTGTAATTGCAAGATTTTCGCTAATCTCATTCCATTTTGCGATTTCTTTTTCGTCAGGTACAATTTTGGAATCTTTAACGAAGGCATTTTGTTTATAATAAATATTCATTGTTTGGCGCAACAACCAAGCAAGCATAATATTTGTGTATGCATTATCTCTTAATCCTCCTTTTTCTCCCTGATTAGGAGATTTTTCATGAAATTCGTCTGGCCCCATCATATTCTCGGTATGATAGCGAAAATCTCTAGCAGAATATTTACAAGCCGAGACAAAAAAGCGACAAATTTCGGTAAGGATTTCGAAACCAAATCCCTTTAAAAATTCCTTATCATCTGTTGCCTGATTATATCTAATAATATTAAGCGCAACTGCTAAGGAAACATGTCTTTGGTTTCTGCTATAATCTGGTCCCCATTTTCCGGATTCTGGATTAAGGTGTATTTCCTGTGTTTCTTCATCTCCACTACTTCCACTCTGCCATGGAAACATAGCTCCTTTAAAACCATTTTCGGCCGCATATTTTCTAGCAGCATCTAACCTATTATAGCGATACATAAGCATCGACTTGGTAATTTCTGGAAAATGAATATTATAAAACGGAAAAATAAAGAGCTCGTCCCAGAAAATATGTCCACGATAAGCTTCGCCATGAAGACCTCTAGCACCAATACTAACATCATAATCTGTGGTATGAGGAGATGCAGAAACCAGCATATGATATATATGTAATCTGGTTAACTTTTGAGCAAGTCTATCTCCCTCAATTTCGATATCTGCTTTAAGCCAGAGTTTAGCCCATTCGCTCATAGATTCGCTCACCAAATTACTAAAGTGATTGTTTTCTTTAAGCTTTTTTTCGACATTAAATTTTACTTTATCTGTTGAATTTGAATAGGCTACATTTTTATAAATCACAAACTCTTGATTCTCCTTGATATCACAAGAATATAATATATCTATTGCGGAATCAGTTTCGTTTATTATTTTGCTTGCTTCCGGTATATTTGCGTAAACAATTGCTGCAACTGAAATTTTAATATCAGAATTTACAGTATTTACATCAAGTTTAATAATATTGTCTGTAAATGAAGTATTTGCTTTACATAAATGCATTTGATTTAACTCTCTGTATCGCACAACTCCATCGTTAATAATATTGGCATCTAGTCCAGTTTTAACTGTAATTTTTCCTGAATAATTTAAAGGAGTAATACTATATTCAAGTCCTGCAAGATTTTTATCTGCCATGCTAATACAACGAACCGACTCGATCATTGTCTGTCGTCCTTTATCATCTTCAACTAAAGCCCAGCCCGACAAAATTCCTTTTTTAAAGTCAAGGGTTCTTTCAATATCAATAACTTTACAACTTGTTGAATCAAGCCATTTTCCATCATCGATTTTAAAACTTGTGAAAAGCCAGTTAGGACAATTTACCAAATCTTCGTTATAAACAGTTTTGTCTTGTATTTTTGAAGCTAGTTTATTGTAAACTCCGGCCATATAAGTTGCTGGATAATGAATGTCAGAAGCTTTTTCCTCACAAAAGCAACCGCGAGAAGCAAAGTATCCATTTCCGATTGTCATAAGCGACTCTCGGCTTTTTTCATTTTCGGGATTAAAATCAGAATATTTCAAGCACCAAGAATCCTCTTTTAGGCCAACTTCAAACCAAGTAGAAACGGTTTCTGGGCTAATGTCTTCCATATCCGAAACGACTATATCTGCCCCATTTATTTTTAGCTCTAAATGATTATCATAGCGCGCAATTCCAATAACTAAACCAAAATTTCCAGCCCTACCAGCCGCTACACCACTTACCGCATCTTCAACAATTACTGCACGATGATACTGAACATCTAGAATATCGCAAGCAGTTGTAAAGATATCTGGAGCTGGCTTTCCTTTAAGCTTTTTCTCTACCGAAACAAGACCATCAATGCACACTTGAAACAAATGTTCTAGTCCTGCTTTTTTAAGAATTGGCATACAGTTTTTGCTTGATGATGCCACTCCTACTTTAATATCATTTTCAATAAGAATTTTAATAAAATCGACTGTTGAGTCAAAAACTTTAGCACCCTTTTCGCCCAATATTTCATTAAAATATTTATTTTTTCGATTACCGATACCACAAACGGTAAACTGATCACCATCATCAGTAGTTTCACCATAAGGGAATTCAATGCCTCGTGAATCAAAAAAAGATTGAACGCCATCGTAACGAGGTTTACCGTCTACATAAGCAAGATAGTCCTTTTCGATATCGAAAGGAACATATTTTTCGTTATTATTCTTGCTGTGAAATTTAAGGACTCCATCGAAAGTCTGTTTCCAAGCAATGCAATGAATCGAAGCAGTATCAGTGATTACTCCATCAAGGTCGAATATTACAGCATCAAAATTTGCAATCATTTTTCAGAGTTTTACAAATATTTAGTCCGTAAATATAAGTATTTTATATTACCACAAAAGAAAAATCTAGGTTTTTTTTATGTAATGCAAATACACAGATAACGATGTTGTAACCATAGTTTCACCATAAGCAAGAAAATGTTTATTCGATTACAATTGAGTGGTATTTAGGATTTGTGTTAAAATTCGTCATTTTATGCTGCATCTGGAGATAATACAAAACAAGAAATTACGATTTTTTTTGTAACTATTTCGTAATCTAAAAATAAATTAAAATACTTCCATTTAACAGCAAACCATTAATAAGTATTTTCGTCTTATTACAGACTGCTAATTTTGAGATGACAAAAAGTTTGATATTTGATAGAACTAATACTATTTAGATGTATAAAGTGTTAATAATTAGCAAAATACGCTCTATTCTTAAAAAAAAATTGTAAATTTGTTTAGAAAAAATACCCTCCAGCTGCTTATGAAAAAAATATACATAATTATCATCTTTGCAAGTCTGTTTAATACTGTACTTTACTCACAAATAAGTACCACAGGAACAGATTTCTGGTTGTCGTACATGCAAAACTTTGACGATCCCGAGAACACTCAGCTATACATTACTTCTGACGTTGGCGCAACAGGTACAGCAAGCATTCCAGGCTCAGGGTGGTCTCAGAATTTTAACATTACGGCCAATGGTTCTGTTTTCGTGGACGTACCAACTGCTCAAAATGCGGCAATAGATGTTGGGAATACTGTCATTAACAGAGCTGTTCATGTAGTTGCAAGTAGCCCTGTAGCAGTTTATGCTGCTAACCAGCGCGATGCTTCTTCTGATGCCACATTGGTAATGCAAACCGATGCACTGGGAGATTCATATTTAATTAATTGTTATTCTACTTTCAGCACAATGCCATCTCAATTTGTAGTAGTTGGAGTTCTAAATGGAACCTCTATCGAAATAATACCTAAGGCTGCCGTAACAGGTGGTGTAGCAGCAAATGTTCCTTTCACTATAACATTAAATCAAGGACAAGTATATCTTGTTCAAAGTATGGGCGACTTAACAGGATCATCAGTAAAAGCTACTGACTCTGGAAACTGTAATAATTTTGCAGTTTTTGCAGGAAATAAATGTGCAAATGTGCCTATTAGCTGCACGTACTGCGACCATTTATATGAGCAAATGATTCCTATAAAAGCATGGGGAAAGCAATATATTACAGTTCCTCTTATGTCCAGAGTAGGTGACACATTTAGGATTTTGGCTAGTGAGAATGCTACCGTAGTTAACATTAACGGTGGAGCTGGAATAAATCTAAATACTGGCCAGTTTTACGAAACCACACTAAACCCTGCTTCTTTTATCGAAGGAAATAATCCGATTTCTGTTGCTCAGTACAGCGAAGGAACAAGTTGTGATGGAGTTACATCCGACCCATTTATGATAATGCTATCTCCAGTTGAACAAACATTGGACTATATAGTTTTTCAAGCATTCACTACGGCTGCAATTAATCAATTTTACACAAACATAGTTACTCATACTGCAGTAACATCTGCCGTTCAACTCGACGGTGCTGCAGTAACCGGTTGGGCAACAGTGCCTGGCAATACAACTTATTCTTTTGCTCGCAAAACTCTAACTCAAGGAACACATGTATTAACTTCTCCAAATGGAATACTTGCAACTGTTTATGGTTTTGGAAACGTAGAATCATACGGTTATCTGGCGGGTGCAAACATTCAACCATTAAATGTGAGTTTCGACATTGTAATTGATGGAGATCCAACTGCATTCAATGAGTTTAACGACACTTTAACTTGTTCGCAAACAACAGTAGATTTTCAAACTAATTCTACAAACATATCAAATATTGTTTGGGATTTCGGTGACGGATCTCCAACATTTGCAGGGAATCCAGCATTGAATCATACTTTCCCAAATACTGGTGAATACACTGTTACCATGAGTTTTATGCGTGATGGAAGTTGCGTACAAGAATCGCTAGAATTAATTGTTCCTGTTACCAACACTCTGCCACCAATTACCGAATTACCTGACTCAATTGTATGTAACGGCGACCCTTACACAATTAATCTTAACATTCCTGATGTAACATATTTATGGCAAAATAATAGTACCAGTTCAAGTTTTACATTCTCCACAACAGGTAATTATTCAGTAACAATAACCGACCTTGCTGGCTGCTCTATCAGTGAGGATTGCCATATCGACTTTGTTAATTTATCAGTAAACACAACAACTCAAGATATTACCTGCAATGGAGTTAGTGATGGTTCTATAACCGCAAATCCGGTTGGAGGATCTACCCCATATTTATACTCATGGAGCACATCACCAGTTCAAACAACACAAACAATATCAAACCTTGGCCAAGGCTCTTACTCGTTAACTGTAACCGAAAATCAAGGATGTACCTCCGAAGCCACAACTACTATTAATGTACCACCATCTTTAAATATTAATATTTCAAATGTTTTAGATGTAACTTGTTTTGGATTTGACGATGGACAAGCTACGGTTTCAGCAAGTGGAGGAACTAGTCCTTATTCTATTGTGTGGAATCCGGCAACGTTAACCAGCTTTAGCCCAACCGACTTAGCTTCAGGACTCTATGAATTTACTATTACCGACGACCACGGCTGTTTTGGCTCAGATGCTTTTAACATAAGCGAACCTCCTGTTTTCTCAATTACTTCAACACAGCAGGATGTTGCTTGTCATGGCGACAACTCCGGTCAAATTACAACAACTATTACTGGTGGCACCTTGCCTTATGAGTATTCGTGGTCGAACAGCATGATGGTTCCTAATCTTTATAATATTGTAGCAGGCTCATATATTATTACAGTTACTGATTTTAATGAGTGTACCATTTCCAACACATTTGTGATTACGGAACCAGAAGAATTGCTAACTTATATAAATTCTGTTGATGTTTCGTGTTATGGACAAAGTACTGGAGAAGTGGTTCTCAACATTACTGGGGGAACCTTCCCTTTTAATTATCACTGGAACAATGGAGTAACTAGTCAGAATTTAACAAATATCTTATTTGGAACTTATATTGTTACAGTAACGGATGCTAATGGGTGTTCTACATTTAATTATGCTCAGATAACTCAGCCACAATTCCCTTTGCATGGCGAAATTACGCAAACAGATGTAAGATGCTTTGGTGAAGCAAATGGAGTTGCCGACCTCAATGTAACAGGTGGTACGCCGCCTTACTTTTACTTATGGAATAACGACGAAATAAGCCAAGATTTATTCGATCTTGGACCTGGCACTTATATGGTGACAATTACCGATTCTAATGATTGTATTTCAGCAGACACAATTCAGCTTATACAGCCTTCTGCGCCAATGGCTGGAATGATTAGTGGCACTCAAGTTACTTGCAATGGTGGAAATAATGGAAATGTATACGTTAATGCTGGCGGAGGACGTCCTCCTTATCAGTTTGAATGGAATACAGGAAGTTGGCAACAAAATCTCATTGGTGTTATTGCAGGATTATATTCTATTACAATTTCTGATCAAAGTGGATGTCACTATGAAATGGAATATGAAGTAACACAACCCGAGCCATTCTATCTTCAACCAATGGACAATCCAACAATTTGTTATGGAATGACAACCGAAATAGGTGTAGGCATTATTTCGGGCAGCGTTCCTCCTTACACAATATTATGGAGTAACGATGATTATGGAATGACAACGCTTGTTGCTCCAACAGAAACAACAACATATTCGGCCCATATTGTTGATTTGGCAAACTGCATTAGCGAAGATCTTGATATTACTGTGTTTGTACAAGATCCATTATCATTAGATGTAACTGCTGATGCTTATTCTGTTTGTCCTGGTAGCAAAATTACTTTCGATGTAAATTTTGCTGGAGGTGGAATAACTGGGAATACAGTTATTGTAAACGATTCCATAATGACCATCCCAATTGAATTAGATATTTTTACTGATACCATTTTTAATTTCTCCATTTGGGATGCTTGTCATTTCGACAGCATTATGGTATCTGTGCCTATTGCAGCATATCCTCTACCTCCTGTTGATGTTGTTGCTGACCGCTATAGTGGTTGCGCTCCTTTAGATGTACAATTTAGTGAACTTAGTCCAGACCAAGGACAAAGATATGTATGGAATTTTGACGATGGTGACTTTGAAAATTTGTCATTTGACAAAAATCCTCAACATACATTTTTTAACCCAATGAGCTATCATGTTTATTTAGAGGTAACCTCTTTAAATGGATGCAAGAATGATACAACTATAGGAATCACAGTATTCCCAGTTCCAGATGCCCATTTTAGTGCCAGCTCAACAAATATCAGCACATCATACCCATTAGTATATTTTACTAATTATACAGAAGGTGGATTCTGGTATCATTGGGACTTTGGAGATGGAACAATGGTTTCTGAAGAAAATCCAGCTCACACATTTACTATGCCTGGATTATATAGAGTAATTTTAAACACAACTTCTCTATATGGATGCTACGACACAGCAAGTGTTGACATAAATGTAAATAGCGAATTAACTATTTATGCTCCAACAGCATTTACTCCAAACTATGATGAACTAAACGAAGAGTTTAAGGTATTTGTGGCTAATATTGATATGAATACATATAAACTTCAAGTTTACAGTAGATGGGGAGAGAAAATTTTTGAAAGTGAAGACTACGAAGAAGGCTGGAATGGACGCTACAACGATATGGAGTGTAGCCCTGGCGTTTACTCATGGATGGCTTCATTCACCGACTTATTTGGCAACCAATACACTAAAGCAGGATTCTTTACATTGATTAAGTAGAAAAAAAATCTATTAGCACCGATTAATACAAAGTGTTGAAATTGTTAGCAAACATTATTGTGTGGTAAGTATTTAGTGGTTGTTGGTAGTGCTTTATCCACCAGTTGGCGGATCAAGCACCGAAGTAGGTGGTAAAAAAGCTAAACTTAAATCCGCCGCGGAGCGAATCTTCCTTTGCCTTTGAAAAGGGTAAAAATAAAGTTTATAGATTACCTTACTTTTCCAAACTTATCCATTTTACAGCCACATTTTTTGCAGGTATTTCCTCCCCATAGGAATTCGTAAAGACCTTTTGGCTTTCTTATCTGCGGTTGTTTTTCTCCACAAACAGGACAATTAATTGCATTTATATTTATTCCAAGTTTTGAGTTTAAATTAGTCATTGAGTTTAAGTTTTTGGGAAATTTTTTGCAATTCAATTTCTGCTGCTTCTTTGGTCTCGCACTTCTTTACAGCCAAAATCTCGGAACCACTATCATTTAAAAGTACTATTCTAATATCACTCTGTTTTTGGCTAGTCTGACGATTGCTCATACTATTTGCTGTATAGGTTTTAGAAACATTGCGAACTTCCAATCTCATTCCATCTTTTAACTCGGTCCAATGTCCAACAGTAATAAAACCAAAGAAATTTGAGGCATGCTGAAATCTTCTATTTTCAAAGTCAATTCTAGTACTAGTATTAGTAAAAGCAAGAAAAGCTCCAACAATAATTGTAGTAATTCCAATCAAAGAATAGAAACAGGCATAAACACCAAATGCAAGAATTACCAATCCAGCAAAGGAACCTACTGGGCCAAAAGTTTTATCTAGTTTATTATTTAACATGTTTTTTTGTCAAAAATACTAATTATTTCGTTGATAAAATCTAAATTTCGCAATGGTTGAACCAGGTTTTCATTGTTGCATAAGTCAGTATTTTCCAATTTCATTTTAAACTCTCGCCAAGATGAATATCAAATTGTTGCAGCCGCATAGCGTTATTTATTTCTAAACGAACTCTAGTCTTTAACACATCTAATACTTAGCCCTGCTCCCACATTTTTGGTATTATGAGTTACATTTCCGTCATTATAGTTTAGAGAACGAGCCCATGAATTCATTGAGTCATCTGGAGTCGAAGACCAGAATAAAGCAGACTCGCTAAAAGAAGCAAAACTACCATCAAACTCCGTTCTGTATCCAGATGGATACGCATTAAAACTGCTTACATTTGTAGCGTCAGTATTTGGAACCGCCCAAATACTCGCATCCACATTTTTAAGTTTTCCACCAGCGACCAATTCCCCGCCAAGGAAATTTACCAAGATATCCCAATCAGAATCCGAAGGCACATGCCAACCTACAGGGCAAACATTTCTCAAATCGGAAACAGCATTAAAATTATACAAAAAGCCATAATCATAGCTAGCATATAAATCATCCTGAGAATATGAGAAACTCGTATTTCCAGTATTTGAAACCCATTCGCTAGCATTTCCTGCAAAAGTAATTAAATCTCCGTTCTGAAAACTCATTGCTCTGAGATTTCCGCCCATCCAACTCTGGTTTCCGATTCTTAATACAGGATAATAATTATTTTCATAATCAAAAACTGGTTCAGAATAAAAATGTCGCATAGGTCTAAATGTGAATATATTGGATTTAGCGGATTCGGTAGCAATGCCATTAGTAATTATTACTGCCATGTTTTGCGAATTAGTAGAAGACTCTGTAGATGTCCAGTATGGCGATGCACTCAAGCCAGAGATATATTCGCTCCTACTAAAAACGAGCATCATTTCGTCTTGGGAAGGCAGATACCAATCGGTGTACCAACCATTGTTATAATACCTAGCCAAATCTGCTGCAATCATGCTCATTATGCAAACATCTGTAATTTGTCGAGTGTTATACTTGCCAGTGCCAATAATTGTTCCAACAGCACCAGTTTCTAAACCAGAACATCCCCACTCTGCAGAAGTATAATCGTCAGGAGCGCACAAAAGGCCTCCTCCATCTTCAAGATCAAGACTAACAATTATTCCTTCATCATAAGCTTTTCCATAAAGCGAGTCAACTGGAAATCCCATGTTTACAATTGCCATTGGTCTAATGCCAAAATCTAGCATTTGCTGTATAGATGCTGTACCCACAAACGAAATTGTATTACCATAAGCAGTCCCCTCGTTGTTCGATGCATAAGCTCTTAGATAATATGTTTCGCCAGGTTGTATTTCGTACATTTGACAGATGTATTCATCTGCCCCAGAACCTTCATCGGTAAGCCCTGTATTATTCATAAGTGTTGGATTTGACTCTGCTGACCAAACTACCCCTTTTGAGAATACTGCGGATGATCCTGGAAGAACGAAAATCCCACCTGAGAAGTAATTATAATTCTCATCTACTGTAATTTCTTTAGTAATCAGACTTGGAATGCCAGCAGGTTTAACACATCTAACATAATACATACTTCCTGGATCTACAGCAATTCTGTTTATCCGTGATTCGTTAAAAGACAGTTCGCGTGCATAAGGAAAGTATGGTTCTTGTTGCTCTGTGTCAGAAGTCCAATAACGACAAACTTCACCTTCGCCTACATAATTACCATTCTCGTTAAAATATCCAGCAGCTTTAAAATTAAATCCTGATTCATTTGTAGCTCCAAGATTTGGAGAATTCCATGTTAAGAACCCGGGTTCTTTTAGCTTACCACCTTCGGTAGTTCCGCGCCATCCCATATAATCTATTTCTGTCTGATCCACACCAAGAAACAATTCGAGTTCTTTCCAATCATCTTCCGAAGCAACAAACCAACCCTCAGGACATCTGCCACCCTGCTGTAGTTCAAATGCTTGATATAACCTTCCATACAAATTTTCATTTATAACAGTATCTTTTGCAGAGCCTGTTTTTGCCATCACAAAACTATGTGAACGTAGATTTCCAGCCATCCACTCTCGATCATTTAGAATAATAGTTTCGTAAAAATTCCCATCAGGATCATTTACTCCAGGACCAGGAGTGAACAAATTAGCGAGTGTGCTGAACGAAATTTCCTCACCATAAGAAGTCCCAACAACATTTGTCGCATAGGTTCTTACATAATAATCTGTTGCTGACTCGAGGTTATAAATTACCGACATTATTTCGCCAGTACCTTCGCCTAAGTCGGTAAAGCCATCATTATTCGACAAATCTGGATTTCCAGTTTTATTCCAAACAATGCCTTTTGCTGAAATATCAACCCAACTATCGTGGGTAATATTTCCATAAACAATAGCAGTACTAACCGAAATATCTGTAGCAAAACTCGTAACAACGACAGGTGCAGTAATCGGCGTTTTGACACAACGAACCGAAAATCCGTTTTCGTCTGCTTCAATTCCTCTATAAATTCTTGGTTCTGCATTCGTAAGCTTGCGCATCCACGAATAAGATGAAATGTCCATTGTTGATGTCCATATACAATACGACTCGCCTTGACCTTCAAATCCACCATCGTTATTTCGGCTTCCAGCGCCAGTTGCAGAGAACCCACTCTGATTTGTAGCATCAACATTTGGTGCCAGCCAATTAATATTTCCGCACTCTTTAAGTTTTGCTCCCTGATCAGTGCCTCTCCATCCTGTTTGAGATGTATCAGTTTCGTTCATTCCTAGATAAAATTCAAAATGTTTCCACTCCGAATCAGAAGCTACATGCCAACCTGTCGGACAAAGATTTCCGTTGTTTATAGCATGATGATTATAAAGTTTTCCGTATTTGACTTCGTTGGCAACAGAATCGTCATTATACCAACAATACATTGGTGACGAGTTAGTATTCCACGTGCTGCTATTATCCGCACGAAGCAAAGGAGTACCATCATTATATCTTGAAGTTCTGAGGTTGCTAGTGATATACTCGGTTGCTTCAACAATTACGGTTGAATAGGTATTTCCATCGATATCTAACACTTCGGAACCTGGAGTAAAATATGCTTCGAGTGTAGTAAAAGACATTTCTAGCCCGTACGAAGTACCAACCGAATTAGTAGCATAAGCTCTCACATAATAAGTTGTATTATTAGACAAATCATCCATCACGCTAACAAAAGTCCCTATACCAGACCCATCTATCGTCATTTTCTCATTGGTTACAACATCTGGATTTGGGATAGTATTCCACACAATTCCTCGAGAAGTTACTTCTGCCCCACCATCTTCTGTAATACTAGTAGTACACAACGCATCATTCATCAAGATTTCAGATATTGTCATTGTAGAAACCAATGCAGTATTATAAACTGGAATCACACTATCTATATTTTCGTTATAAACACAACGTACCGAAAGTCCAAGAACTTTTTTCCCATCTTCGCGATAAATATCACAAGAATCAGCCCTTAAAGCCCGGCTCCAGGCATTTTCGACATTACTCGCGGTGGCAGTCCACCATGCAGCATAACTATTTTGATGAGAGAATTCTCCAGTTAATGTTCTAATTCCGGCTGGTAAAGCTGTAAATCCTGCAAAATTTGTCATCTCTTCAGGATCAGCCGACCAATGTGTAGTTCCAGATTCTTTTAGATAACAGCCCTCAAAATCGCCATGCCAACCGTTTGTATTTGCAGCTGTGGCACTTAAACCTAAAAACATCTCAAGTTCTAACCATTCTTCATCAGTTGCAACGTGCCAACCAAGAGGGCATAAGCCACCAAGATAATTTACTGAATGCCAGTTATACAATTTTCCATAAGTATCCGAAAGTGACGGACTATTGTTATAATTGCAATATGCGACAGATGAAAGTTGTGACCAAGTATTAGCACCATCTATCAATTTTATATGAATGTCATTAGCAAAATACTCCGTATTTAAATTCTCCGCCATCCAAATTTTATCATTAAATTCGACAACTGCATATTCGTATTGCTCAAAATCTTTGCAAGAATAAAAATTAAAGAAAACACTAATATTGTCGCCGTCAGCATAAGTATTAGCATCGACAATAACGAAGGTTTTTACTGTTTTATTTCCAGTTTCTGAAGTTGCAGTAATTAATAGTACATCACCAAAATTATATGGCATTTCAAACAAAGATTTGGTCTTTGTATTTATAGACTGTGAGACCTCCATAGGAACAGACTGCGAGATGAATGCGTTTAATTCTTTGCTTTGCCCTGAAGTTCCAATAATTTTTCCAGTATAATTATATGATTCTGCATGAATATTAATAAAATATACGCCTTGCAAAGCACCATCCGCCTCAATTTTATGAAAACCTCTAACTGCGTAAAATGAATTTCGATAAATAATTTTCCCACTTATGTCAGCTACCGAAAAAGATACCTGCCCTGATTCAGGGGCAAAAAACTTAACAAAGAAATTTTCATTTGTTGGATTTGGAAATATTTCAAAATCTGATCCCGATTCCGGTAAACATCTCACATCAGCAGGAGATAAAATATGTATTGCGTCTGCTGCACTAAGAGCGAAAGTAGTTCCAAGTGACAAATTCGTTACTTCTACAGATTGAATATTTATTGTGTCAGAAAGCGAATAAAACTCCATTACATAATCCTGAGAAAATGCTTGTGGACTAAAAAATAAGATTATTGAAACCATGCTAATAATACTTATTGATTTGACCAAATTGCTTCTTAATTCAGAAAAAGTTTTCGTTTTTATATTTATTCTTTTCATAGTTCTAATTCTTAAATAAATGCATAATAAATAAATGAAATACTGAAAACAGAATGTGTGGCCTTTACCGTTTCGTTAGGTCTAACATCTATAAAACTTCTTGAATAAGTTGCAAGCAGGTGATAATTTTTATATCCGGCGCGAAGTCCAAAGCTCACGCCAGTATCGAATCGTTTGTATGAATTCCACTGCTCTCCATAAAACGCTGTTGTATTATCAACATATTCTTCGTGAGCTGTCTCTTCAAAATTCCATTCGAATGGAAGCTCAACTTCTGGTTCTGGAGTATAGGTTCTTCGCCCAACAATCGCAAGACTGCTATAAGGTCCAACATTACCGCTCAAATAAAAATTTCCTAACGGCACCTTATATCCAATATAAACAGGTAATTCAAAACATCCAAAACTCGCTTTTGAAACAGCAAATCTGTCTTTATATTTATCGCCTTTAGTCATAAAGCTTAGCGAAGAACTAACAAATACAGTTTCAAGTAGCTCGAACTCTCCAGCAATACCAATTCGATAACCAAACTTTACACTTTTTTGTACTGGAGATAAAATTGTTGACTTCTCAATTATTGTTGCAGATGTCATTCCAGCTGTCACTCCATAGTTTAGTCCTTGTGCAGACAAAAACAAACATAGAAAACTAAAGATTCCTATTAGTAATACTTTTCTCATGATTTAGTTTAATTTAACACAAAAATATAAAAAACACCTAAACAACAAACAATTAAGCTGTTTTTTATCAAATTTTATAAGTTTTATTTAAAATAAACACTATTTCATGATGTTTATTCAACGATTCCATGTCTGCTAACCAACTGACGATGGAATGTTAAATAAACTGAGTCTTTTATTAATACTATGGTTTCAAAAAATAAAAAAATAACAATTTGAATTCTATAAGTTTTATTATGAAAAAACATTATTTCATGATGTTTATTCAACGATTCCATGTCTGCTAACCAGCTGACGATGGAATGTTAAATAAACTGAGTCTTATATTATTACTATGGTTTCAAAAAATAAAAGAATAACAATTGCATTCTTTGACCGATGCAGGAAACCTTTCCGTTGTAGCCCTTCTTACGAAAATTTACACTTAATGAGCCAAAGGCTCGGGACTACTTAAGCTTCGGCTTCGCCGCGTCGAATCAGCGCAGCGCTTTTTACAGAGGCTGAGGTTGAGGCTAAGGCTAAGGAAGATTCGCTCCGCCGCGGCGGATTCGAGTTTAGCTTTTTACTACTCACCTCTTACTAACTACCAATCACCAGCTACCAATACCACTCACACTTAACCTACTCTACCCCATATTCTTCCTCAAAATACTCATAGCCATCAATAATATCGAGATAAACGCCATCAAATCCAGCATTAAGAACTTTCGAAACATAAGAGCCTTCAGTTCCATAAATAATATCTCTCCACTCCTGCTCCCAATATCTAACTTTGTAGTTTCCTTTCCATGCAGAATTTTCGACTTCGAGCCATGACGGATTTTCGTTCTCCCATTCCGACTTCCAGTAATAACGGTAATCTTCAGCCTCACCAATACTCATATATGCGACTACTTTACGCAAGCCGCCATTATGCTTCGATTTTATTTGTGCCAAATCCTGAGATGTTAAAGCGACATCGTTAAAATACAAATCAATAATCACAAGATCGTAATTTGTCGCTGCAATAGCATTCAGCATTTCAGATTTTGTGCTGTAGTTCTCAGGATTTATCATATAAAAAAAATTCTTTGCCAGCGAAACATCAGTTATATCATCACTATTCTCATTGTAAATTACTAACGGATAAGATGGAATACTGTTCAATTCGCGCTGGTCAGCAGCAAAAGAAATGAAACCAGCCTGATTATTTACAGAATAAGAATTATCGACATAATTATGATCGGAACAATAATCGGTAACCAGCACTTTAACATTATTCTGCTCGAACAAACTGCACAATCCAAACATGTATTGATTTTCTTCAAGCGGAGTTTCATGATTGTCGCGATTATAACCATAAAACAAATCTTCGCAACCTGTAGCGTCAATTGCCTGAATATATGCAATATTTACCACTCCCGTAGCCTCTCCATTATTCGTAATAAGAGCCTGCCCATTTTGAGGTATTATAATAAAGTCTTCCTTAATATTTTTTGAATATTCACTTATGCCAATTACGAAATCGCGCATTTCCTGTCTTAAATCTATGCCTTCGGGTAAAGGAACATCTTTTTTACAACCGGCAAAAACCAAGAGGCAGATAATAAAAAAGTATAAACATTTTTTTCTCATGACATAAAAGCATTATTACTGTAAAGAAAAGAAATATAATAATGCAGACTTTGTACATTACAAAAATTTATTTTAAATTTCTTGTTATCTTCCACCTTGCTCTATCAAATAATCTATTATCTCAGCATTTTCGGCTTCTCTAATTCGTGCATGATAAAGTGGAGTATTTCCGCTTCCATCTTTTGCATTTACATCGGCACCATGTTTCACTAAAAGTTTAACCATCTCAATATGTCCCTCATCGCAAGCATCGTGAATAGGATAAACCATCCAACCATAAAGTTGCTTTGCTCCGTTCTCGAGTAGATATTTTGCAACTTCTATATCATTATGACGAATTGCATACAACAATGGAGCGCCCCCATTACGATCTTGAGCATTTACATCGAAATTTTTCTTTTCGACAAGAAACTTAATTGGCTCTAGCAATCCGTCAGCTGCATACGCATGTAACAGAGTAATTTTATCGGTATTTGAAACCTGCAATTCTGGATTAAAAGTCATTAGATAATTGAACATTTCATTGCTTTGAACAAATCCAATTGCGTTATCTTTATCATAAGAAAGAAAATTAACATCTGCGCCAGAATCCATTAAATACTTTACCGCTTCCATATTATCCTGCATTACGGCTCTATGAAGCATACAATATCCATTTGGATCGCCAGCTGGGACAGAGTTAATATTTACACCCGTTGCCAAGTATGCTTTAATCTCTTCGATAGAATTACCTGTAAATTCAATTTTCCCAGTTACTTCACCTTTCTCATTACCACCAACTGAAAAAACTATTGGTTTTGTAGGCACAATACTAGCTTTCTCTGGACTAAAATACAACAGAAATTTTGCGACCGAAGGATCCTCAAGTGGAATATTTAGGTAAGTTCCTTTATCCACAAATGAAGACATTGCATTTAACACATAATCTTCAGTTTCGCCCGAAAAACTTACGGCTTTAATGTCAACAATTGCATCTTCGGGAATATAAACCAAGAAAGTAGGGAATTCCGGCAATTCTTCTGCACCAAAAAACTTCTCCTCATCACAAATAGGATATTCCTTGGCTGAAACCTCCTTTTCTCCAAAAATAATTACGACATTTTTGCCCCTGATACAAATACCAGCACTTTTCCAATTATAAGACTTCATTTCGTCCATATTTAGAATTATCTTGTGATAATTTGTGTATTGACTTTGGTATGACAATGACTGAACGATTGCTTTTGCTGTAGCAGCAGATGACGAATACCTTAACTGCTCAAAATGCGCCGAATAATCGCCAAACTTCTCAGGTTTATAATTAAGATAACTTTGAGTAACAATTTCTTCTACGTTTTTATTTGCTGTAAGCATTAGAACCTCAGAAATTACAACTTGTGAAAGTCCATTTTCTGCGCGTTTCTGATTAAGCAAGTCTATAACTTCTTTTTCGAGTGGAGTAATACATACATTCTGTGAGAACATGCTTATCGAAAGTGCAATAAAAAGGCTAAAAAAACTAATTTTTTTCATTTTTCATGGTTTTAAGAATTACAAAGATAATGATTTTGCTATGAATCGAGGCAAAGATTTGCAAAAATTAAGCCGTAAATGGTGTGGTTTCGATTTCTATGGTGGCGGTGATTTCTTCCGCCAGTTGGCTGATCAATCACCTGATTATAATAAGTGGCTGAGTCCCGATTGCTATCGAGGACGAAGCAACCGGTCTGAAATAAAGAAACTTTGGATTGGCTCGATTATTCAAATATTTTATTATCTTTGTATAGTAACAACAAAACCCTTTACGACATGGACAGTACTCAATTAGCATTTATTAGGGAGCAAGCCTACAAATGCCCAGTTGATTTAGCCTCGGCTAATGCACAGTCTGTTCTATATTTGCTGTTTACTGAAGAAGTACCAGAATGTGAGCTAATGACAACTCGGAGCAGCAGAATGTTGGTGAAACCAGTTGATTTTGTGCTACCTGATAGCGATGCATACATGGAAGACAATTTCCCAGACCCATTTACAGATTATACACTTATAAACTACTACTTACCAGAAGAAATGACAGGGAAAATAATAGTCAACGATATGTTCGGTCGTGTAATTGCAGAATACAATCTTAAATCCGGAGAAAATACTCTCGAAATACTAAACAAAAATTGGGCTCCGGGAGTTTATAGTTACGGAATGATTGTGAATGATAAAGCAATAGAGTTTAAAAAGATGGTAATTACTCAATAGTTATAAATTTCAGCACATCGGATGTTTTCGATGTGCTGATTAAATTACACTTTATTATGATATATATATATATCTTTATTATTACTATTGTAATACTATCAAGAACTGTTACCGCTCAAGTTTGGAGTGATAATTTTAAAGGATTGGATAGTCTATGGTCAAGTTTTGATGGATCTAAATTTATTTATGATTTATATAATTATCATGACACTGTACTTTTTATGGGAGGAGCGTTTGAATATGCAAATAGCAACTTATGTAAAAGCATTGCAAGTTGGAATACAGATACTATTAATATATATCAGGAAGGAGTAGAAATTGGGGGGGGTAAATGCCATCATTAAATACAAAGATTCTTTATATATCGGTGGCACATTCCACTCTGCCAGCGGCTATCCAAATACAGCTCGTCTAGCGGTATGGAACGGTAACAACTGGCAGCCAACAACTATTGGGCAAGCAGATGGAGAAGTAAGAGATTTTTGCATTTATCATG
>JBBQCZ010000019.1:0-37412 GCA_038319215.1 Bacteroidales bacterium
AGTTTATTATGAGAAAAACAAATACAGGAATGGATATAACTGTTTGGCTTAGAAAAAATGTTTAATTAGTATTAACGGAAAAACTTTTAATCTTCAACCTTTCTTTTCTTTGCTTTATCCATCAAAATAAACAACGATGCTGCAAAAAACGGTAACAGAGGTATTTTATATCTTACCAAAGCTCCAAAATTTGCACTTGCAAGTCCTACCCCAAAACCAAAAATCAATACAAAGCTCATAGAAAATATTAACAATGGTTCTTTTGCAATATTTCTAAAAAACTGGACAAATCCCACTTTTACCAGACTATAAACTAATAAAAGCATCATAAATAAACTTTCAAGAGCTGCAAGCAACACAAAAGGATTTCTTGCCTCCCAAATAAAAGGTCTGAAAATTCCGGAAACAGTTGCAATCGGAACCTTCTTTAAGACCCCAATAGGAGTTGCTTCAAATTTTCCTATATCATAGAAATTATCTCCGTACTGATTCGCCCTTACTAAGTCCTCCTGTATAATTTTTGCTTGTTCAAGACTTTTGTTTACATCTCCATAATTCCCCATCGATCCTGATACGTTACTCATAAGCACAGAAAAGACACCAAAGACAATAATAATAAGCACAGGAGCTATTATAATTCGCAAGAAAGCGGTTTTCATTGCCATAAGTTTATCAAAAAACAACCATATAAATAGACCTGGCAGCAATGCAAGAAAAATATATGATTTAATATTTATAATTAAAATTGAAGCAAGTATAGCAATTACAAAGTATTTAAATTTATACCTATGCAAGATAATAATATTGTAAAAACAGTAAACTATCCAGCCAACGGCTGAAATTGTAAGTGTATCCTTTAATATACCGCTACTCCAGAATAATACAGATGGAAATAAAAGTATCGCAATTGCGAATTTCTTTTCCATTCCTGGATACATTTTGCAGAAAACAATATAAAGCTTCCACAACCCGCTGAAACCAACTAATGCAGCAATAACTGTACTGAGAATAAAACTTTTATAAGTTAGAAGCATCAATGGCGTAAAAATTCTTGACACTAAAACCCCATTTGAAACTCTCCACATATACCAAGCTGGATACCCTGTTTCATTATTAAAATATGACCAATATTCTGGCAAGTTTCCGTTTATAAGAATGTCAAAAAAATGCGAACTATCAGTATATAACATTTTAGTAAGCCTGTTTACATACATAAAATATTCACAGGCATCCCCAGGATAGAAGAATATGGTAATTAGTGCAAAAGCTAGGGCTGCAACTATTTTTAATAATAAAGCAATGGGCAAATATTTATATAGTGGCTCTTTTGCTGATTTGTTATTTGAAACAGCAAAAGCATAAAAAAAAGCTACAACCAATATCACAAATAGGATTACTATATCAAAAATTGATATGTAAATAGCGTAATCGTACGAGCTTTGATAAATCATTATTCGTTATCTTTTTCGCAAAACTAATAAATTTATTTTAATAAATTGGTGCGTATATTTTGGCTACTATTATTAAAAGATTCTGCAACTTAAGACTTTTATTCTTAACAAACCAATAGAATGCAAAACAATGAGTAAAAATATTGCAAAATCTATTGAGTTAAATAACATCCCAATTTTGTAGCTTAATTATTTTCAAAAAACGAAAATACGATAATTAATTACAATTTGTATTTAAACTCGAATGTAATTTTAAATCAGGTCTCAAAATAAGTGTAGCGAGTTCAATTTGAAAATTCCGCACCTTGCTGTAATAAATCAAGACCTCACGATTCCTTTTTCTCGCCACGCTTTTATAATACTATATATTTTTACAAGTTCATCTTTAAGATTTTTACTATTTTTGAAGAAAAATTTGAATCAAAAATGTCAGCTAATTTAAAGTGGTATGTGTTTTATGTAAGATCTCGAGCGGAGAAAAAGGCGGTTTCTTTATTGTCAGAATCTGGGTTTGAAGCATATTTGCCTTTGATGACTGTAGAAAGGGTTTGGAGCGATAGGATTAAGAAAGTTATTGTTCCAATGTTTAATGGTTATCTTTTTGTTCGCTGCGACTATTACGATATAACCAATGTTTTGCAGTGCAAGCATCTTGTAGCAGCGCTAAAAACCGGTTCGGATTATTCTGTTGTGCGCGAAAAAGAAATTGACTTGCTAAAATCTGTAGAAGCTGGAGAATATTCTGTTTCTGTAGAACCAGGAATACTAAATATTGGCGATAATGTAGAAATTGTTTCTGGTTTGCTAAAAGGATACACCGGCTACTGCGTTGAGGGATCTGGAGCAAATTATTTTGTGGTGGCTATTGAAGGAATAAATCAAAGTATTAAGATTAAAATTGGGAAGGGGATGGTTAGAAGAAGTGCCTAGAGTTCGGAGTGTCTAGAGTGCCTAAAGTACTTAGATTGCAGAATGTAAACGAATTGACTTCGCCGTTCTGACTTCAGTTGTTCTGCGTTCGTACTTTTTTTGGCAAAATAACAAAATAGGCAACAAAAATCGATGTCCTTTTATGCAATATTCCACCAACTACAATTAAGAAGTGCCTAGAGTCCCGAAGAATAAAATCCGCCTTTTGGTCGGATGTAATTCTTCGAGGATCTTTATAATCCTCGCTTGCGGGACTCGTTAAAACAAGAAATTTCTAAGTAATCTTGTTTTAATAAAGCGATAAAGTACAGAAATTTCTGTCCCGTTTTTCCCGAGGATCCTCGATCAGCCAGTTGGCTGACTCGGGATTTTATCGGGATTCAACGGTTCAACGGTTCGCGGTTCTTCTTCTTACCTTTTACAACTTTTACCTCTTACAAATTTTACCACTTACAAATTTTACCACTTACAGCTTTTACTACTTACTCCTTTTACCTCTTACAACTTTTATTTGCTTTTATTTCTATAATTCATTATATTTGCTGCAAAATAGAAACAAAGTAGAGGTGAATTATTTAGAATTTCGTAAAAAAATGTTTGATTTGGCTTGTTTTAGCGTAAATCAGGTGTATGCATATCAAAGTAATTTTGATAGGAATAATCTTACTAGATGGGTAAAGAAAGGCTTGTTAATTAAATTGCGTCAAGGTTTATACTCATTTCCCGAGTATCTCGAGCAGCCCAGCTATGCTTTGTTTTTTGCAAATAGAATTTATCGCCCTTCTTACATCAGTTTGCATACAGCATTGTCGTTTTATGGAATAATTCCCGAAGCTGTTGTTCAGATTTCTAGTGTCAGCACATTAAAAACATACAGTTTTATCAATGATTTTGGTGAATATTCGTACAATACAATTAAAGAAGATAAATTCTTTGGATATGAACATAAAGCCTTAAAGGATGGCCGTTCTTTTCAGATTGCATCTCCAGAAAAGGCTATTTTAGATCTATTGTATGTATATCCTTTTTATAAGTCGGAACAAGATTTTTTGGATTTACGATTTGATGAGGATTTTTTACATACAGACTTAAATATTGATAAATTACGTGATTATTCGTCACGATTTTCAACAAAAGCATTAGATATAAGAATAAATAAACTAATTAGAGCTTACGAATTATGATACAACTTGAATACATACAAAATTTCTTTCCAGCTAAGATTCGCAACAATCCACAGCATAGAAAATATATGATAAAAGAGTATCTTCAATTGATGATTCTTGATTTTATTTCAACAACATCCTACATAAAAAAGCTCGCATTTATTGGTGGTACAAATTTACGACTTGTAAAAGGTATAGATAGATTTTCGGAGGATTTAGAATTTGATTGCTCTGATTTTTCAAAAGAAGAATTTGTCGATATGTGCGAAAGTGTAATTCTTTTTCTTAAACGAAGCGGCTTAAAAGTAGAGGAAAAATCGACTCAAAATGAAAAACTTAAAGCATTTAGGAGCAATATTTATTTCCCAGAACTGTTGTTCGAATTAGGATTATCTGGTCATAAAGAGGAACGTTTTTTAATAAAAATTGAAAGTCAAGATCATCATGCAAACTATGAAACTAAACTAATAAATATTAAAGGCTGCGGGTTCTTTTTTCCTTTTCCTGTTCCTCCGGATGAAGTATTGTGTTCCATGAAAATATCTGCAATGCTATCGAGGCAAAAAGGTCGTGATTTTTACGATGTGATGTTTTTAATGTCACAAACTAATCCAGATTATACATTCCTGACAGATAAATACGAAATAAGTAATCTTAACGAATTGAAGAATTCTGTTGAATCAATGCTAAACTCTGTCAATTTAAAGAATAAACAAAGAGATTTTGAACACCTTCTTTTTGATAAAAGGAGTAGCGAAAAAATATTAAGAGTTAGAGATTTCTTTGAAGAAATAAAATAAAAACCTCTTACCACTTACAGATTTTACTACTTACCCTACTAAATCCTGCGCGTAGGATTCCGATTGACATTATAGTGACATTATTGATTTACGACTTCTGCTACTTACTATTTTTGCCACCTACGCTTCGGCTTCGCCACCGCCGCGGAGGACGGAACTACTTTCTGACCTTACCCACTCCTACTTAAGCCATTCTCCCAAAGTCTTCATTACCATTTCGTGTTGTGATTGTGGCAGTGATTTAATTCTGGTAGCGTGTGTTCCTTTTGGATTAACCACTACGATTACGCCAGTATTTGTACCAGTATTTGGTTTTGCAGCAGTCCAAGGGTCATATTCACCATAAATAATGAAGGTATTTTTTGCTTTTGTTTGAAGGAACTCTTCCAAATCCTTTGCTGTCTGTGAATAAAATTCGCATTGCATATCTTTCGGGAGAAAAATCTTATTAAAATATCCTTCAGCGCTTGTAATTGTAAGATATTTCGCCAAAGTTTCTGTCTCGTAGCCATAATATCCAAGTTCGCGTGCCGCCTGATAAAAGAATGGCATTGTGCTTTTTGATCCTTCAATTGAAAAATAATCGGGACCCGAAACAGTAATTAAATGTTGAAATAGCTTTACGTCTGTTTCCTTTTTTGGAGGTATGCGCTCGGTATTGCCAACCCACTGCCAGAATGCAAATGAATATTCCAATACACAATATTCGTAAACCTCTTCTACCGGAATACGGAAAGTAAGTTTTGCCATTTTTACATAATTTTGAAAAATTGGAAAAATTGTAGCTTTACGTTTTAAAATTTCTTTCTGAAAAGCAACAATTTTACTTCTGTCTTTTTTTGTAGCAATGTTATTAATATATGGTTCGTGTCTTCCATCTTCTAAGGCCTTTGCTATTGGAGCAACATAAGCCACTGTTGCATTTACATCTTTTGGATAATACATCTGATAAAGCAAACATGTTTCGCCACCTTTGCTTATTCCAGTACTTACCCATTTGCCTTTGTAAACATCTTTAAGCGCCACACGAATTGCATGTTGGTCGTCGGCGGCAGCTTTTGTTGTTAAAAAAGACCAGTCAATTGGTTCTGATGGTGCAGATTCTGCAAAATACCTGTGTTCAACACAAATCTGATTGGCTTGCAAAATATCACTTAATTCATTCACATAGTTTTCAGCAGAAGCGTAATCTGCATTGTATCCTTCGGTAATAAAAACCACTGGAGCAGAATAACTTTTATGACATAAGTAAACTCTTTGTCTAAATGATCCGGCCTCTGGTGCCGAAATGTCTAGTGCTTGTTCAAAAATTATCAAATATTTCTCAGAAAAAAAATTGCTAGTTTTTAATTCTTCAACCGATACAACGCCTGGTAAACTTTTAAGTTTTTCATACAATTCACCTGAAAATGCAAATGTCGTAAAAAATGCAAAGAGAATTATCATTCCGAGTTTCCTTAATATGCTCATAATCAATGATGTTAAATATAGTAGTTTTTAATTTACACTCACTGGCAAGATACAAATTCATTTTATTCACACAAGAACTTCTTCAAAGGAAAAGATTATTTTTATACTTAAATTTTATTAATTTTTAAAACCGTTTTAAAACCGTTTGTTTTGTACTAATTCAGAATGTTTGCAAACTAAATTTGTGTTTCCATTTTATAGATTTTGAGTTATAATTAAAAAAGTTTGAATTTGTAATTTATAGAGGAATTATTGATTTTAAATTAACATTACTTGAGTAAAGGCCTGCCAGATGTTAGCCTCGGGACATTGTTGTTTGAAAAAAGCTTGTTTCTTGCATTACAAATCATATCGAATTATTCCTTTTTATTATTAGCTCGTTTTTTGTAATTTTGCAAAGTGAAAAATCTAATAGACAGAATATACAGTCAAAACCCCGACGCGCTCGACTTATTTGAGCAAATTAAGTCTAAAGAATGTCATCAGAATATAATAGTTCAGGGCTTAGCAGGTTCGGCAAAGGCGTTTTTATTGGCTTCGCTTTTTAATAAAGAAAAAATGCTGAGTTGTATTATCATGCCCGATAAGGAATCCGCTTCATACTTTTACGATGATATTACAAGTCTATTAGGAGATGAATATGTGCTATTTTTTCCAAGTGCATATAAGCGATCGGTCGAATATTTAAAAACAGATAGAACTAATATCGTTTTAAAAACCGAAGTTCTTAATAAGTTAAGCTCCGGTAAAAAGCCGTATTTCATTGTTTCGTATCCAGGTGCCGTTGTCGAAAAGGTTATCAAAACTCGTGAACTCACAAAAAATACTCTTGAAATAAATTCTGGAGAAAAGCTCTCAATGGATTTTGTTATCGAGGTTTTAAATGAATATGAATTTCGACGCGACGACTTTGTTTATGAGCCTGGAACATATTCGATTCGTGGTAGTATTATCGATGTTTTTTCGTTCAGCAACGAGCAGCCATATCGTATCGATTTTTTTGGTGATGAAGTTGAAAGTATTCGCAGTTTCGATCCTGAATCACAGCTGTCAACAGGAAAGCAAAAGAAAATTCAGATAATTCCAAATATACACGAACATATTACTCAGGATGAAAAGGTTTCATTTTTTGAATTTATAAATAAGAATTGCAAAATTTGGCTGGACCAGCCCGAAATGATTATCGACAAGATTGATAAAACCTATCAAGCCGCCGAAATTAGATATGCCGAACTCGACTTAACAAAAATAGATGATGAAGAAATTTGTGTTGTTAACCCAAAAACTAATTTACTCTCGGCAAAATCATTTACCGAAGAAATAAAATCATTTCAGATAGTCGAGTTTGCCCCTCGTTCTCAATTTAAAGCAGAAAAAAGTTTCATTTTTAATACAGAACCACAACCTGCATTTAATAAACAGTTCGATTTAATTGCAAAAACCTTACAGAATAACGAAGAAAACTATTACCAAACTTATATTCTTAGCAATAACGAAAAGCAGCTTCAGCGTTTGAGGGATATTTTTGCAGATAAAGGTGAAAAAGTTTCGTTTTTCCCAATTTTAAAAACAATTAATCAAGGATTTGTCGATCATCAAAGTCGTACATGTGTTTACACCGACCACGAGATATTTGAAAGATATCATCGCTTTACAACAAAGAATGTTGCTCGTAAAGAATCAATTACAATTCAAGACTTAACTGCCTTACGTCCTGGCGATTATGTTGTACATATTGATAATGGAATTGGCAAATTTGGTGGTTTGCAAAAAATAAATAACGATGGTCACGTTCAAGAAGTTGTAAGCATAATTTATGATAATAACGATATTTTATTCGTTAATATTCATTCGCTGCATCGCATTTCTAAGTATCGCGATAAAGAAGGTGAGCCACCAAAAATACAAAGGTTGGGATCTGGCCATTGGAAAAGACTAAAAGAAAAAACGAAAAAGAATATTCAAGATATTGCCCGCGATTTAATTGTGTTATACGCAAAAAGACGAGAGCAAAAAGGTTTTGCATTTTCACCCGATTCATATTTGCAACATGAGCTAGAATCATCATTTATGTATGAAGATACTCCCGATCAGGGCAAAACTAGCGAAAGCATAAAATCTGATATGGAGATGGATATGCCAATGGACAGATTAGTTTGTGGTGATGTGGGTTTTGGTAAAACCGAACTCGCAATTCGAGCAGCTTTTAAAGCCGTGAACGACAGTAAGCAAGTAGCCGTTTTAGTGCCTACAACAATTTTGGCTCTTCAGCATTATCAAACTTTTAAAGAAAGACTTAAAGGAATGCCTGTAAATGTTGCATATATCAGCAGGCTTAAAACCTCTAAAGAAATAAAAGAAACTCTAGTCAAACTAAAAGAAGGCAAAGTCGATATAATTATTGGTACACATAGATTAATAAATAAAGATGTGCAGTTTAAAGATTTAGGTTTGTTTATAGTTGACGAGGAGCAAAAGTTTGGCGTAGCAATGAAAGAGAAGCTTAAAGAAATGAAGGTAAATGTTGACACTTTAACTCTTACAGCAACACCAATTCATCGCACACTACAGTTTTCACTTATGGGAGCAAGAGATTTGTCTGTTATAAATACTCCACCACCAAACCGCCAACCGATTAATACAGAATTACATTCTTTTAATAATGAGATTATAAAAGAAGCTATTTACTACGAAGTAGGTCGCAACGGACAGGTATTTTTCATTAACAATAGAATTCAGAATATTCACGAAATAGAACATCTTATTAATAAATTGTGTCCAGAAGTAAAAACCGTAGTTGCTCATGGTCAGATGGATGGCGGACAACTTGAAAAGCTTATTCTTGAGTTTATGCGTGGCGATTACGATGTTTTGATTAGTACCTCAATTATCGAAAATGGTGTTGATATTCCAAATGCAAACACAATAATAATCAATAATGCAAATAATTTCGGACTAAGCGATTTGCACCAACTGCGTGGGAGAGTAGGTAGAAGTAATAAAAAAGCATTCTGTTATTTGTTGGCGCCACCTCTTAATGTTCTTACCCCAGAAGCAAGACGCAGACTAAAAGCCATTGAAGAATTTAGTGAACTTGGCAGCGGAATAAATATCGCTTTACAAGATCTCGATATTCGTGGTGCCGGAAATATTCTTGGTAGCGAACAATCGGGATTTATTGCTGATATCGGATTCGAAACTTATAACAAAATTCTTAATGAAGCACTCGATGAACTCAAGGATGGTGAGTTTAGAGATTTGTTTAAAGAAAACGAAGCAGACAATAATAAACTTAGCGGAAAAGTATCTGCTTCCGATTGTCAGATAGAAACCGATTTGGATATTTTAATTCCAGATTATTTTATTTCTAGTACTTCGGAACGAATTCGATTATATCGCGAATTAGACGAATTGAAAACACCTGCGGAACTTGTGCTTTTTAGAAATAATCTACTAGATAGATTTGGCGAAATACCTAGTGAAACCGAGAAGTTATTCGAAATAGTATATCTTAGATGGGCGGCTATTGAACTCGGATTTCAAAAAATTATAATCAAAAATAAGGATTTTATTGGGTATTTCCCGCTAAATCAGCAATCGTCGTTTTATTCCTCAAAAACATTCTCTTCAATCCTAACATATATAAATAGCCATCCAGGAAACTTACAATTAAAAGAACAAAACGATAAACTTACACTTAGGATAAACAAAGTAGGCTCGTTAGATAAAATATCGGATAGCTTAGCTAAGATTATTGAATTTGTAAAAGAGGCTGTTGTTTAGTTTAAAGCTAAAACCGCTCAAATATCAAATTTTCTTAAACCCTACAGGCTGGCTTAATATTGGATGTTGATTTTTTGAAAGTCCAATGGTTTTGATTATTTTATCTTTATTAATATATCCGAGAACCACTGTTGCAAGGTTTTCTGAAGCTGCAAACAAATACACATTTTGAGAAATGTACCCAGTGTCGGTGGCCGAATAGAAGGTTTTAGCTTTTTTATCCATTACAAAAGCCATGCGACCAAAGTCTGCAACATAAACTAAAACAACTGGAGCTATTGCAACAAAATCTTGTCGTCCCCATATCGGCTCTAAAGTCGCCTTGTTTAATCGCTTTTAATAAATTGTTTGGAGCGTCATAAAGATAAATGCCAGATTTTAGCGCAACATAAACATCAATTTCCTGATCGTTCATTGCAGTAGGAGCGGTCCTTTTACTTTCTTCAGTTCGATTTACTCCACAGGCAGCCCATAATAAATTCGAAATTTGTTGAATTGTAAACTCATCGGTTGCAAATTCTCTAGTTGTTTGCCTGCTATTTAATGCTTCCATCAAAGGTTTTCCGCCGTTTTTTTGCGGTTCTGGCAATTTAATGTCAGTAAAATCTTGTGCAAAAACCAAATTAATTAGCAAAATACCAGCAAGTAGAAGAAAAATCTTTTTCATAAAATTATTTTTTCCAAAGATAGTAATTCGCTGTTATAGTGCAAATTATGATTTGTGTTTGTTCGAGATTAACTTTAAATAACGACGTTATTCTCACAGAAAATATAAAAACTAAAATAAATTTGCATACACATACAAAATGTATTATCTTTGCGTCCATATTGCGGGATAGAGCAGTTGGTAGCTCGTCGGGCTCATATCCGCCAGAAGGCGGACGTAAGTTCGAGTCCCTTTAAAGTTCTAATACAGATTGTAAAAAATATATTGCGGGATAGAGCAGTTGGTAGCTCGTCGGGCTCATAACCCGGAGGTCGTAGGTTCGAGTCCTGCTCCCGCTACCACCAGAAAAGCATCGAATTTTTTCGATGCTTTTTTTTATTAATAGAAGTCAAATATTTCTCGCAACCATGTTCACAGTTTACGCTCTTTATTCTAAAAGTCACGATAAAATCTATATCGGTTTCACCTCAAATTTAGAGGAAAGACTAAAATCACACAATTCTCTGGCACATAAAGGCTGTACAATAAAATTCAGACCATGGGAAATCATTTTTACGCAAGAGTTTGAAACAAAAGCAGAAGCAATGCTTCGTGAAAAACAATTAAAATCGGCTAAGGGAAGAGAATTTATTTGGAATTTAATTAAAGATGCCAAATGATTTTATTAAGTCGTAGGCCCGCTACTAAAAAAGTCTTCTAATTTATTAGGAGACTTTTTTTGATTAATTAGGTAAAATCTTCTCTACTAATGCTTTCCTATCACTTATCTTCAAATACAGTAAAAGAATCAAGCATAAAGATCCACAAATTGCAAATCCGGCAAAAAATGGCAAAACAGATACACTAATAAAGCTGCCAATAAAAGTTGCAATTGGTACTGCCATTACAGTAGAAACAAAACCGAAAATTGCAGATCCAATACCAGCTATATGGCCAATTGGATTCATAGCAAGGGCATTTACATTTCCAAATAAAAAGCCAACAAAGAACAATAGGATAGCAGTAAATGCAATCATCACAGCAATATTGGGATTTGGCTTTCCTAGATATATAAATACAAATACGGAAGACAGAATTGTTGTTGCAATCATAAAGATAGTGGCCAATTTCAGCATGCCAAGCTTAATTACTAAAGTTCCATTAAGAAATGTTGCCAAACCTACACCAAGCGCTATACTAGCAAAAATATATGGGAATTCTATTACTAAACCGTATTGCTCTTGGAAAATTTGCTGACTTGAACTTAAGTATACCATAAAGGCAGACATTACCAAACCTGCAATTATTGTAAAAACGACAGAATGCTTGTGCTTTACAAACTCTTTTATACCATCAATAAACATTGAAAACTTCATTGGTTTTCGGTTTTCCTCTTTTAGAGTTTCGGGTTGACGCCTCCATAGCCAAAGTGTCACAAATAGTCCAAAAAATAGTTGACTATAGAATATTGCTTCCCATCCAAAATAGCTTAGCATGAATTGGCCAAAACTAGGTGCCACTACTGGAACCAGTATAAAAATTGCTGTTACAAAAGACATAACCTTTGCCATTCGGTCGCCACTAAACCTGTCTCTAACAATAGCCATGCTTATTGTTCTTGGTGCTGATAGTCCTATGCCTTGTAGAACTCTACCAATTAACATCATTTCGAGACTTGTGGAAAAAGTGCAAATCAAACTAGAAAAAACAAAAATAATGTATCCATAATATATTACCGGTTTTCTTCCAATGCTATCGGACAAAGGCCCCGAAACTAATTGACCAAATCCAAGTCCCAAAAAAATCATTGTGATTAACAACTGATTGTTTTTTGGATTAACAACACCAATTGTGTCGCCAATTTGATTTAGGGCAGGCAATATTGCGTCTATTGAGAATGCCGCCAGAGACATTAAAGCGGCCATTACAATAGTAAATTCAAATTCTGATTTGCGTCTAATTTGCATCTTGCAAAAGTAGTTTAAAACAGATTGCTTTAAGGTGTTTTTGATTTTTTCTTTTAATCTAGATTTATAAAAAACTTAAAGCTCGATGATTATAAAATAAAATAAACTCCGTCTGGATTATAGAATTTATTATTCCTCCTCACATCTAAAAGATAATTAATTTTATACCCTAAGAACTATGTTCTATATTTCAAAATTAACAAATTGTATTTTTATATTACACAAACTCCTTCCAACCACAATTCTTAAAATTCTCAACAACTTTTTCGACTGTCTTTTTCGTAACAAATTCGTCATCAACAAAAATGATGTAGCAATTCTTATCTAGGTTAATGTTCACTTTTTTAATCTTCTTAGCTTTTTCCCATGCAGAATCTTCAATCTCCATGCCTATAGCTGGAACCAAATCCGAATTACATTCTTTTCTTAGTATTGACTTGTTATATTTTTCATCTAGAAAAATCTGATCGATAATTATTGTACTCATAGTTAAAATTAGTTTTGGTAATATGAAATCAAAATTAAAATTAATATCAATTGATTCTCTATTTATGACATTTTTTTAATAAATTTCTTCCATAATAATGATTTCTACTGCTAATTATTGCTAATTGAGTTGAATAATTACTATATTTAAATTATATTTGTAGTATCTATTTGCTCTAATATTCTCTTGCCAATTTATTTTCGCCCAAGAGAACTCTTCTGATACAATTGCCTATGCAGATGTTGAAGTAAAGCCGATTTTCCCTGGTGGAGACGCTACTTTGTTGAAATATATTGCAGAAAATACAAAATATCCAGAAATTGTCTTTGAACAAAGTATCCAAGGGCGCGTTTTTGTTAAGTGCATAATCAATGAAGATGGAAAAGTAACAAACCCCGAGATTATGAGAGGTGTAAATCCCTACTATGATGCGGAAGCTCTCAGACTTGTAAGCACTATACCAGATTGGCTTCCCGGAAAACAAAACGGGAAAACTGTATGCGTAATTTATGTTATACCGGTAAATTTTAAGTTGAATTAGTTAATCTATTTTTTATGGAAAAGACTATTTGTTTACTTGTTTTTATTTTGTCCATTGGAATTATGGGATTTTCTCAAGAAGAAACTAAGAACGTAACCGTCAAATATTCTGATAGTTATTCCGATAGTGGAAAAGAGCCTGTTGCATTTTCAGATGTTGAGGATATTCCGCTATTCCCGGGTGACGATGCTGCTTTAATGCAGTATATTTCATCAAATATAACATATCCTCAAAAAGCTAAGGACCAATCTATTCAAGGCAAAGTGTTTGTGCAATTTGTAATTACTAAAAAAGGAAAAGTTACCAAAGTAAAAATTGCAAAAGGTGTTGATCCCCTTTTAGATGCAGAAGCTCTAAGAGTTATACAAACATTGCCAGATTGGACACCAGGAAAACAGGGTGGGAAAAAAGTATCGGTTTATTTTGTTGTTCCAATAAATTTTAAACTTTATTAGAAATCAATAATTTCTGAAAATATAAGCAATTAAAAAAGGGAAGAAAACTAATTCTTCCCTTTTTCTTTGCAGTCCGACGGGGACTATTTTTATGTCATCTGTTGATTTTTGTTGAATCCTCTATTTGTTTCAACATATTCTAATATCCTTGATAATAAAGGGATGTGAGATTTATTACTTGTCTTTTAATTATCCTAGAAGAATCAATGAAAATCTATAAAACTCAAAAATGTTGTGCAAAAGTTGTGCAAGAAGATAAAATTGTTTATTTTTACATAGGAACTTTTAATCAATAATTATTATGGCACTCAAAGTTAAATATTTTATCAGATTATCAAAAAAAACTAGTGAGGCAAATATCAGAATGAGATTTACCAATGGAAAAGTCTTTGATTTATGGGCATTAACAGGAATGCAAATTAACCCGACATATTGGAATGAAAAATCTATGTCAATCAGACAAGTAAATGAGTTTCCAAAGGCTAAAGCATATAACGACAAACTGGAAAGCTTATCTCAGTTTGTTAAAGTTGAATTTAAAAATTATGCTGGTGTGGAACCGATAAATTCTGAGTGGCTAAGCAAAATAATTTTAAAGTTTCATAAGCCTGCTGTTGTCACTGATACACGATCTGATTTAATTACTTATATTAAGAGTTTCAATGCGAAGTCTGGAAGCCGAATCAATCTTGAAACTGGAAATCCTGTTAATAAGATTACAAGAAATGGTTACGAAGTTACTTTGAGTCAAATTGAAGAATATTCAAAGAAATATAGTGAGCCAAGCTTTAATGACATTGATCTGGAATTTTACAACAAGTTCGTTGAGTTTCTTAGAAGTAAAAAACTTGCGATTAATACAATAGGGAAAAGAATCAAAACCCTAAAAGTATTTCTTAATGCAGCTACTGAGGACGGTATAAACACCAACTTTAAATATAAAAGTAAACAATTTAAAGTGCTTACTGAGGACACCGATAGTATATACTTAGATAAAAATGAGCTATTGCAATTTTACAATTTTGATTTAAGTAAAATTCCTCATTTAGAGAAAGTTAGAGATTTGTTTATTGTTGGGTGTTGGACTGGTCTGAGGTTTTCAGATTTACATCAGATTTCCGAAGATAAAATAAAAGATAATATGATCCAGCTAAAGCAAAAGAAAACAGGTGGAAAAGTAAATATTCCTATTCATCCAACTGTATTAAACATTCTGCAAAAATACAAAATGAAATTGCCGAACCCAATTAGTAATCAGAAATTTAATGATTATTTAAAGAATGCCGCTAACTTAGCAAAGATCGATAGAATGTTTGTTAAAACTACTTCGGTATATGGAAAAATTGTAGAAACAATCAGTCCAAAACATGAGGTTATTAGTAGTCATGCTGCCCGTAGATCATTTTGCACAAATGCTTATCTAGACAATATTTCGACATTAGATATTATGTCAATTTCTGGACATAAAACCGAAGCTGCTTTTCTTAGATATATCAAAGTAAGTGACGAGGAACATGCGCAAAGAGTTTATAATGCCTGGATGAAAATGAATGAACCTGAAAAAATTGTCGAAAAGAAAATTCGAAAGAAACCAGTGAAGAAAATACGGAAATAAAATGATAGTTTTTGCATTTTATAAATAAAGTGTTTAATTTTGAATATTAATTAAAACTATTCCATTATGACAACCAATATTATAAATCAGGATCCTCAAAAAACTATTGATTATTTTTATGATGAGTTTGTTAAAATAATTGAAAAAAATAGTTCCACAGAAGAAATTAAGAACCAAAGATTGGCAAAGCTTCACAAAACTTTTTACTCTGATGTTACTGAAACAGAATTTGAAACGACAACGATTGGTATAAAAACTGTATGGCAGTTAAAAATGCTAAAGTTAAATTTGAATAATTGTTCAACGGATACTTTTCCTAAAGTAATTGTAAATCTGTTTTCAAAGTGTTTTGAGGATTATGATTTACATAAAAGGAGGATACTATACGTTAGGGGTATTGCACAAATAAAAACTCAAATATTAAACTTCGCAGATGATGAAAGCAAAAAGAAAGAAATGGAACTGCTTTATCAGTTTGTTAATGTTTTGGAAGAATTTCAAGAACTAAGCAAATATAGAACACCAATAAATTCGCACAGTATAGATGGACAGGTTAATACGAAATTTTTGCGATATGAAGCCAGAGCATCGGAGTTTCAAAACTATTTAATACAATATATTGATTCCTACAAAGTGACAGATTCTCTCATACCTTTTAGTGCTATCGGAGCTATTTTTGAGAATATTTTAAAGTCTTTTCATGGAGTAACAGAATATAGAGAAGATCTTATAATTAAAAATTTTATTTCTCTTATTGCTGATGAATTGTCCGCAGCTGGCAAAAAATTAACAAGTACTGATCGACCAGGTTTTAAAAAAGGTTTAACTGCACATCAAATTGATAAGATGGAAATCGCCCTGAGACAATATATGTCTGAGTTTGCAATATCTCGTTTCCGTAATGTTGAGAAGAATTTGTTTAATCGCGAATTAATTGATGAAAAACACTTATGGAAAGGAAAATTTGTGCAGTTGAACAAATTATCTGCTGTTCTAATTGATAAAGGCTATTTTCTAAAAACCCGTCTTGGTAAAGAAATTAAAGAATCCCATATTCGACAATTTCTATCTTCCTACTTTCAATTAGATAAAACGAAATTAAATAAAACAAATAAAGAAAAGAAGGTGGATCTTGAAAATGCCAAAGAAGAATTCTATTGGGTTGATAGAATTCGCTAACTCCCTAAAATATTGTTGTCGTCGATAATCTAACCAACCTATTACTTTTGTAAGTATCTGAATGCCTGTATGTTATATTGAAATGCATACCCACGTAAAAATTCATTTTTTTAGTGTCAACTACCTTTGTTAAGAAATTTCACAATTAAGGCAAATCCGGAATTGCCACATGTTGAACTTTAATAAAGCTGGAGTATGAATTTAATGGATTTAGTAAAAGAAAGTCCCAGTATTAACATAACAATAAACATTACCGATTTATTGATTTTTGGGCAAAATATTGTGTCACAAACTGCAAATATAATTATTGAAAAGCATGATGAAAAGGTTTATACAAGAACCGAAGTAATTGAAAAATTTAATGTCAGTTCATCAACTGTTTATAGGTGGACCAAGCATGGTCTTCTGAAAAGCAAACGGATAGGACAAAGAACCTTCTATGCAGAAAGTGAAATTATAAAACTAATGCAAAATGAAGAGTAGAATTGCCATTTTTAGCTCTGTGGCTTTGTTGAATGTTTTAGTCAGAGCTCCTCCAAGCCATACCTATGCTAATCAGAGACTTAAATTGAATATTTAATTTTTAAAATTTAAAAGTATGAAAGTAACATTTACCGTGAGCTCAGAAAAAATCATTGAGTTCTGTGAGATTCTTTGTGAAAATGGAATTCGGAATGAGATTATTGGAGCAGATGAAGGCACTGTGCAGATTGAAGTTTGCTATTCCATAGAAGATAGAAAAGCTCTATTAGAAATGGAAAACTTAGCCGAATACGAGAGATAATTATTTCAGGCTCGTGATCGAAAATCACGAGCCTTTTATTAACAAATTAATAATTAAAAAAATGAAAAACCATATCAACAAAAAAAAGCTAATATCAATCTCGTTGTTAATTGACGAATTGAATATGATTTTTGATCTTACTTATATTTATAGATATGCAATGTTTAAAAGTCCAAAACTTGATATAAATGAAATAAGTGTGGTGGACAATCTCTTGCTAAAAATTGAAAAAACAATCGATCATGAAAAGTAATATTGAAAAATTATATGAAGTTACGAATAGTGGATTGGATATTATTAAGTTCTATTTTCCAAATGCCAAAGAGAACGGACATTTTAAAATTCGTGAAGAAAAAACTCCATCTGTTTCATTAAAAATTAGTAAAGGGGTTTGGTTATTAATAGATTTCGGTGATGATGCAAAGCCAAAAAGTCCTATTGACATTTGCATGGAAATTGAAAATTGTGATTTTAAATCTGCTCTTAACATTTTACTTAATAGATATGGAGTGCAAATCGAGTATATAAATAGTCTACAGAAACCAGATTTTGAGAAACGACAAGCCCTCGAGAATGAGAAAGATGGTGATTTTTCTTATGATAAGAACCAAAACTTTTCTGAATATGAATTAAAACTTTTTGGAAAGTATGTAACTGAAGATGTGTGTATAAAGTATTCTTATTACTCTGTTGCAAATTACAAGATTACTAAGAATGGGCAAACAACAATTGTAAAATCTAATGAAAAGTATCCAATATTTATTCACGAGTGCGATTCGTTTAGGAAAATATACCAACCTTTATGTCAGGATAAATCCTATAAATTCTTTTATAATGGAGAAAAACCAAAAGATTATGTTAATGGATTAGAGGTTCTTAATTTGGCATTTAAGGAGTTGAATGCGACGGATGCGGATGCAGAGGCTTCAGAAGAAGGCCAATCAGATTCTAATAAAAAGGAAAAGAGACTGCCAGAGGTTATATTGTGCAGTGGGGAGCGTGATGCGTTAAATGTTGCAGGTCTTGGCTATATCCCAATTTGGTTAAACAGTGAAACGGCAGAATTTAAGAGTTCTGACTATTTGCAAATAATGAAAATGGTTTTTAAAATTTATAATTTACCTGATATTGATGATACAGGAATAGAACAAGGCCGACAACTTGCATTAAAATACAATGAGATTTACACTATCGAATTACCAAAGTGGTTGAGATTAAAGAAAGATCATAGAGGAAATACCTGCAAAGATTTTAGGGATTTTATTGATTTTTCCTCAAATCCCAAAAGCTTTAGTGATTTATTGAAAGTAGCTAAGAGGAGTAAGTTTTGGGCACATATTAAAATGAAAGATAATTTGAAACTAGAAATAAATACTGTTTTTCTGCTTTATTTTTTGGAATTAAATGGCTTTTATAAAATTGTTGACCCAGATACCGGAAAAATAACTCATGTTCGAGTTGAAAAAAATAAGGTTAAAAAAATTGTTAATGCAAAGCAGATTAGGGAATTCATTTTGAAACAATTAGTTGAAAGAAAAATCGGAATCGATGTCCGCAATCTTGTTCTTAATTCTCGAAGAACTGGCGTTTCTGTAATGGATGATCTTATTGAAAGGAGTTTTGACTTTAAAGATTTCACTCATAACAGTCAAATGCTCTACTTTATGAATGTTGATTTTGAATTAAACTCAAATTCAGATATCCCTTTGCCAAATTCATTTTCACGAAACTATGTTTGGGACGAGGATGTAATTAAATACAACTGGAAAAGATTAGAGCCATCTTTTACTGCAAATTATATCCCTGGCGATAAACGATTTGAGTTTAAAATACAGCATACTAAAAGTCACTATTTTAGATTTCTAATTAATGCTTCGCGAATTTACTGGAGAGAAGAACTCGAAGAATATGCAAGTCTTGATGAGTCAGAAAACCTTATTTACAAAGAAAAAAATAAATTCAGCATTGATGGAAGTCGTCTTGACTGGGATATGCAAAATGAACAAGAAAAGCATTTGTTGAATAAAATATTTTGCATAGGCTATCTGCTACACAGATATAAAGCTGCCTCCAAAGCGTGGATAGTTTGGGTAATGGAAAACAGAGTTACAAGTGATTTAGAAAGCAGCGGTGGCTCGGGAAAGTCTTTAATGATTTCATTCTTACAGAACATGGTAAATACTGTTCGCATGGATGGAAGAAATAAAAAATTGACAGAAAATAGCCATTTTACTGAGCGAGTGAGTCGGGAAACTGATTTAATTTTTATTGATGATGCATATAGGTATTTTGATTTTGATTCATTTTACAATTGCATAACTGGTGATATGGCCATTAACCCAAAGAATGAAAAATCGTGGTCGATTCCTTATGAAAAATCGCCCAAGATTGTCGTTACTTCAAATTATCCAACTCCAGATATTAATAGCTCAGCTCAACGTCGTACATTACTAACAGTATTCTCTGACTACTATCATAAAATGACTGAGGACAATGGTTATCTTGAAACGAGAACTGTTGCAGATGATTTTGGGTATGACCTTTTTCGGGAAAACTATGATGCGGCTTTTTGGAATGAAGATTATAATTTTTGCGTTGACTGTTTGTTGTTTTATTTGCACACATTAAAGCACAATGTGAGATGCGATCCACCAATGGAAAATGTAAATAAGAGAATTAATCGTGCAATTATGGGCGAAGCTTTCTTAGATTGGGCAAGCATTTATTTTGCAAGTGATGGAACAAACGTTAATTGCTTCGTTGATAAAAACGAAGCTATTGTAGATTGTAGATCAGTGGCAAATTTGAAGAACCTGACGGCTCACAAATTTACCAAGGCATTAAATGCTTTTTGTAAAAATACGGACTATGTTGAGAAATTGAATCCTTCGGAATTGTGCGATAGATCTGGACGAATCATAAAGCGAGTGGACGGAAAAATAGAAGAAAAAATTTACATTAAAACTATAGGATTTGAACTTATTGATAAAGAGACAGCCTGAGTTTTTTTTAAGAAGATTGTAGATTTAAAAATTAGATCTTCTATTTTAGGAAAAAAAGTGTAATTGTGTAACAATAAGTAAAGTATTGTTATTTTTCAATGGTTCTAGCGCGTTACACTTTTGTTACACTTCCGTTACACTTTTGTTACACTTTTTTTGCTAAGTTTTGAGTGGGATAAGGTTCTTGTGTCTTTCAAAAGTGTAACAAAAGTGTAACAAAAGTGTAACATTTTAAAACTAAGTTATAGCAACTTGTGTGTGAGTTTTGTTACACAATTACACTGTTACACTTTTTTCCCTAACATTTTTGGGTAAAGAAAATTTTAGCAAAAAATTGGATTTGAGTTAAAAAAAAAATTGAACTGTTTTTTAGAAACTCTTCTTTGCCTGCTCCAAAATAAGTAAAAATTTTGAGTAATCAAGAACCGATGAATTTCTTGTTTTTAAGAGAACTCTTCTAGCTTTTTCATTTTTATTTGATTCAGATTCACTAAACCAAGTAGTGAACGATTTATATTCATAAGATTGATGTGGTAACATTTCTTCGAATACTATGGCTGTCGCTGGATAGTAATCTTTACAAATTTGTTGGGTGTAAAATTGAGCAAACCCTTCTACAATATTTATATCTGAGTGTAAAAAATCATTCGGCTTCCACATGTTGCCATCTTTATCAAAACCAAGGTGAGTATAACCATGAACTAGCTCATGAGTAAGTGCTATGATAACAAAATCTTCTATTGTGTAATTGTACAATAAACTGCTAAAACCAATTCCCAACCAAAATAATTCAACTCGTTTGTTGTTTGGACTATATCCCCCAATTACATCAGGACCTAGAGCTCTCAATTCATCAATAATACCTGTGTCTTCAATCATTTGCTTTAGACCGGTTAAATATTGGATAGTATTTTTTAAATCCGTTTCAGTTACTGTTGTATTCGATATTTTTCTAAAATCATTATGTTTTGATAGTTGATAATGAAGTTCAGTTATGCTGCTTTTCATCGAACTGTAATGAAGAAGTAAGTCTAACACTTGATCATCATATTTTGCTAGAACATCAGAAAGGCTCTTCGGCACCTTAGCGTTTACCCATATTGTTATTGATGATTTTTCTGCCGTATTTTCTGCATCAATTGAATTTTCAGGTCTTCTTGCTGTTAGAGATAATCCTGTTTTATCAGAGATGAGACTTCTAATTCTTAGGTTGTGTTTCTCTTTGGCTTTTTCTACATGTTTTTTCAAATCTTTATTGAATCCAATAACAATGTTTTCAATCTGATTAATTCTGTTTGAATTATTCGGATAATATTGCTCATCAAATTTTTTATATTTACTATAAAAAGTCTCCATTTTTTTTAACGAATAATTAAAAGTAATTTAGTTTTGTAAAAATAAAATTTCTATTTAAACAATTACAATTTTATTAAGAAAAAAAACATAAAACATGGAGAAAATTGAGTTAACACTGCTGGAGTTTTATAATTTAGTTTGGTCAAAACCTTTTTTATCATTATCAAAAGAATATAATATTTCAGATAATGGATTAAGAAAGAAATGCAAAAAGTATGGAATTCCGGTTCCACAAAATGGTTATTGGGCTACTACAGATGCACGCCGCAAGACATTGAAAAAAGCTTTTAAGTGTGCCAAAGAATATAAAAATGAGATCATATATTTAGAGTGTCGAAATTTGGACATTGAATCTGGTTCTAATAAAATAAATTTACTCAAAGACGAAATAGAAGTGAAATATAAGACAATCTTAGATAATGAGGGTATTCTAATAAAAAGCATCCCTATAATTCCTCTAATAAGAAGCGCATTAGGATCTAAGAATGGAGATTTTTTCTACAGTTCTGCAGATTTGCATCATCCGGTTTTCTTCGGCGATCTGAAATTCCACATAGGCACTATAAAAATTAGTAGAATTCTTGTAGTTATAAATACACTATTCAAAATATTAGTCAAATATGGATTCGATGAGATTGCTTTGACTAAAGGGAATCTTAGATATAAAGAAGTCTCATTTACAATGGTTTTCAGAGAAAAACTATCTATTAATAAATTTATTAATGAATATGGAAGAAGCAGTCAGAAGCTTGTTCCTAACGGAAATTTAGAAATAATTATGCTAAATTATCGGCATTTAAAGAGTTTTTCTGATGCAAAAACGGACATAGAATCTAGACTTTCCGAAATTGCTGCTAAAATAATTACGATTGCTGAAGACGAGAATAAAAGGCATCTTATTAATGAAAAAGAGAAGCTTGAACGAAAGAAAAGAGACAGTTACAATGAAATTAGAGATAAAATTATTGAAGAAGACAAGAAATATTTTAAAATGTTTGTACATGATTACGATTCATGGCAGAAAATGACAAAACTCAACGAATTTATTGAAACAATTGAAAATACTAAAGTAAGTACTTCAATAGAAAATCACAAACAAGAATGGTTAGAATGGGCAAGGGAAAAAGCAAAAGAGATGGATCCATTGCGATTGGGTGTTGAAAATTATTTAAATAGGTTTGAGATATTAGAAATACCTGAGATGTATAATGTTGAAAGACACAGTTAATAACTAAACAAAAACTGCTATATCTCATTGCTCATAGATGTTTATTGTTTTGTAGATAACTTTCCAGCACAATCCCCAGATTTTTTATTATTTTTACGCTCAAACATTATATTTTATATTTGAATGGCAAAAGAAATAAAAGAAAAATCCATCGAAGTTAGTCTTTGGGATGCAGCAAATAAATTAAGAGGTAGTGTCGAACCATCAGAATACAAGCATGTAGTTCTAAGTTTGATATTTCTTAAGTTTGTAAGCGATAAATTTGAAGAACATAGAAATAAACTGATTACAGAAGGTAAAGAGAAATATTTGGAAATGCCAGAGTTCTACAATATGAATAATGTGTTCTTTCTTGAAGAAACCAGCCGCTGGAGTTACCTTATCAAAAAATCAAAACAAAACGATATTGCTCTGCTCATAGACACGGCTCTGCATACTATTGAGAAAAATAACAAATCGCTAAAAGGTGCTTTACCCGATAATTACTTTTCACGCCTGGGTTTGGATATAACCAAATTGGCTTCGTTGCTTGATACTATTAATGATATTGATACCACCAAAGATCCCAAGCAAGATTTGGTTGGTAAAGTGTACGAATATTTTCTTTCTAAATTTGCATTGGCAGAAGGGAAAGGCAAGGGAGAATTTTACACCCCCAAAAGCATTGTAAATCTTATTGCTGAGATGATTGAACCTTACAAAGGAATAATCTATGATCCGGCTTGTGGCTCGGGAGGTATGTTTGTTCAATCTATTAAGTTTATTGAAGCACACCACGGAAACAAAAAAGAGATTTCCATATACGGACAGGAATACACCAACACTACCTACAAACTGGCAAAGATGAACCTTGCCATTAGGGGAATTGCTGGTAACTTGGGCGAAAAAGCAGCTGATACTTTTGGCGATGACCAACACAAAGATTTGAAAGCTGATTTTATTATGGCGAATCCACCATTTAACCAAAAGGATTGGAGGGGCGAAAATGAATTGATTGACGATCCACGATGGAGAGGTTATGATGTGCCTCCAAAAAGTAACGCTAACTACGGATGGATTTTGAATATGGTTTCCAAACTCTCAGATAACGGAGTTGCAGGTTTTATATTGGCAAACGGAGCATTAAGTGGTGGAGGTGAAGAGTATAAAATACGGAGAAAGTTGATTGAAAATAATTTGGTAGAAGCAATTTTGGTATTACCTCAAGATATGTTTTATACTACTAATATTAGTGTTACAGTATGGGTTCTGAACAAGAACAAAAAGGAACAAACTAAGCAAATCGGTGACGAAACACGCCATTATCGTGACAGGGAAGAAGAAATTTTGTTTATGGATCTACGTCAAATAGGTGAACCTTTCGAGAAGAAATTCATACAATTTAGTGAGCAACATATCAAAAATATTGCAGCTACTTTACATGGTTGGCAGGTTTCTAAAGGCTTAGTCGCAGCAGAATATAAGGATATTCCCGAATATTGTTATTCGGCCACAAGATCAGAAATTGAGAAAAAAGATTTCTCACTTGTGCCAAGTAAATACATCGAATTTGTAAACCGTGATGAAAATATTGATTTTGATGTAAAAATGACAGAGCTTAGCAATGAGATTGGACAATTGTTGAAAGCTGAAGAACAATCGAAAAAGGATTTGTTGGACGTATTTAATAATTTGGGATATGGAATTGAGTAATCAAACAAACTACATTAATGAAATAAGACAAATTCTTGAAAAGGCAAGGCAAAATGCTTATTCTGCAGTAAATGCTTCGATGATTGAAGCCTATTGGCTTGTTGGTAGAAGAATTGTTAAAGAAGAACAAAACGGTAAAGAAAGAGCAGAATACGGAAAAGAAATCATTAAAAATTTGTCTATCGAATTAACTCTGACATTGGGCAGAGGGTTTTCGGAAAGGTCGCTTCGTGAGTTTAGGCAATTCTATCTCTTGTTTTCGGATCTGTATATTATAAGTCAGTCACCGTCTGACCAATCTGTTGAAAACATTCAGCGAACAATGTTCGCCGTTTCTATTAATCCAATTTGGCGAACGCCGTTCGCCAAATTACATTGGTCTCATTATCAGCGAGTTTTACGAATATCAGATGAGCACGCACGTATGTACTATTTAACGGAAGCCGCAAATCAAAATTGGTCAATTAGCACACTGGACAGAAATATTTCAACTTTATATTACCAAAGATTACTTTCTTCTCAGAAAAGTGAAATTGTTAAAAACGAAAAGCAAGATAATACAAATAATACTCAAATAAATACGGAAGACTTTATTAAAAACCCTACTGTTCTGGAGTTTCTTAACTTACCAGTAAACAAAGCTTACTCCGAGTTGGAGCTTGAACAAGCCTTGATAGACAACTTGCAACAGTTTTTGTTGGAATTGGGAAAGGGGTTTTCGTTTGTAGCGAGACAAAAGCATATCCGAACCGAAACTACCGACTTCTTTATTGATCTTGTATTTTATAATTACATACTTAAATGTTTTGTAATTCTGGAGTTAAAAACACATAAAATATCACATCAGGATATTGGACAACTTGATATGTATGTGCGTATGTTTGATGATTTGGAACGCCCCGAAGGAGATAATCCTACTGTCGGTATTTTACTTTGTACAGAAACAGATAGCACAATCGCCAGATATTCGGTACTAAAAGAAAGCAAACAACTTTTTGCAAATAAGTATTTACCATATATGCCAACCGAAGAAGAATTGGTGGACGAAATTGAACGTGAAAAAATGGTGATTAAACAACAGTTGGGATTATGAAGTCAAATTATAAAAAAATAGGCGATTATATCCAGCTCCTTGATGAAAGGAACAAAGGACTTAAAGTAAAACAACTTTTAGGTCTAAGTATTACAAAGCAATTTATTCCTTCTGTTGCCAATATTATTGGAACTGATATGGAAAACTATAAAATTATACGCAAAAACCAATTTGCTTGCAGCACTATGCAAGTTAGGCGAGATAAGAAAATGCCTGTTGCCCTACTTCAGGAAGTTGATGAAGCCATTATTTCACAAGCATATCCAATTTTTGAAGTAAAAGACGTTAAACAACTGTTGCCCGAATATCTAATGATGTGGTTTACACGTTCAGAGTTCGATCGTGAAGCTTGTTTTAATGCTGTTGGTGGTGTTCGTGGTAGTTTGGAATGGGAAGATTTTTGTGAAATGCAACTCCCAATCCCTTCCATCGAAAAGTAGCGTGAAATTGTAGCCGAATACAATACTGTGCAAAACCGCATAAACCTAAACAACCAACTTATACAAAAACTCGAAGAAACCGCACAAGCAATTTATAAGAGCTGGTTTGTGGATTTTGAATTTCCTTCCCCTCTTAATTCCCCTCCTCTGGAGGGGTGTCCGCAGGACGGGGTGGTTAATATGCCCCAACCCGACCATCAGGACGGGGTGGTTAATATGCCCCAACCCGAACCGCAGGATCCTCCCAAGTTAAAGCGAAATGCTGTCAACTATTTTAGCTTACCATACAATCCCGAATTGCGACAAAGAGCCCGTGATTTGAGAAAAGCAGGAAATCTTGCAGAAGTTTTGTTTTGGAAACAAGTTCGTAACAAATCTTTTAAAGGCTTGGACTTCGACAGGCAAAAAATTATTGGAAATTATATTGTTGATTTTTATTGTCCAAATTGTCAGGTAGTGGTGGAAATTGATGGTGCAAGCCATAACGATAAACAGGATTACGATGCCAGACGAAACGAGTATCTGAAAAGTATCGGACTTACTGTTATACATTTTACCGATTACGAGGTTAAAGAAAATATTGATAGCGTAATGCAGTTTTTAGATGTGCATCCAGCTATGAATTTAGACGGGGTGGACAAATCTAACCAGCAGGTTACACAGGGTGTAAATGCTTCTGGTCGTTTTGACCACCCCGTCCTGCGGACACCCCTCCAGAGGAGGGGAATGCCACAGAGCGGATATAAAAGTAGTGGTGGCGAAATGGTGTGGAATGAGGAATTGGAGAAAGAGATTCCGGAGGGGTGGAGAGTTGGAACGGTTGCAGATTTATGTGAGTACTCAAGCCAAAGAATTTCTATAAATGAACTTAGTTTAGATAACTACATATCGACAGAAAATATGCTTCAGAATCGCGGGGGAATAGTTCAGGCGAACAATTTGCCAAATACTGGAAGTGTAATAAAATTTGAAATTGGAAACATTCTTATTTCAAACATAAGACCTTATTTCAAGAAGATATGGCTCGTAAATTTCAATGGAGGTTGTTCTAATGATGTAATGTGTTTCTCTCCAAATAAAAATGTTCCGCCATTGTATTTGTATCAGATTTTAGAAAAGGATAATTTCTTTGATTACGTGATGGCTGGAAGCAAAGGAACTAAAATGCCAAGAGGAGATATAAAGTGGATTATGAATTATGAAACTGTTATACCGAGTAATGATCTTTTAGAAAAATACAGTAGAACTACACAAGTTTTTCAAAGAGATATTCAAATAAAAAAATCAGAAAACCAAAAGCTAACGGAATTGAAAGAATTGTTGCTTTCTAAGTTGGCTACAAATAATAATTAAATCCTATACGAAATGGATGTGATAAAAACCCAAAAATATTTTAGCTTAGCCCCATCTTCAAATATAGAAAAACCTGCTTATTTTTCTGCACTTGATGAAGCGTTAAATGACAACTCAATAAAAAACATTGCAGTAACAGGTGCATATGGTTCAGGTAAAAGTTCAATTCTTGAATCATATATCCTTAAGGACACCAATAATAATTACATGAGAGTGTCCTTGGGTAATTTTTGCGAAAAGAAACATGACATTTCCAGTAAAGATGAGAAAGAAATAGAAGAACATATTCTACAACAATTGTTTTATCAAATAGACCATTCTCAAATCCCATATTCTGGATTTAAGAAAATTTGCAACCATAAAAACATAACCCTTTTTAAACAAATTTCTTTATTAATCGTTTGGCTACTTACATTGGCTTTCATACCCAGATTATTTCGATTAATAAATGAAAATTTACAATCAATTTCGAGCATTGGTATTAAGGGATTATGGAACAGCATTATATGGTCAACCACAAGTTTTAACATACTTATTCTTTGTGCGTTTATTGTCGGATTGTTTTATGTTTTCATGTTTATTTATAAGGTAGTTTTAAAAGGTCAAATTAGGAAGATAACAGTAAAATCAGCACAGGTTGAATTATCTCAAAATTCTGTATTAAATAAATACATTGATGAAATTATCTATTTTTTCGAATCAACAGAAAACAATGTTGTTGTTATTGAAGATTTAGATCGTTTTAATAGCATAGCACTGTTTTCCAAATTGCGGGAAGTAAATTTTTTAATCAACAATACTTCAAAAAGAGCTAGACCTGTAAAATTCATTTACGCTATACGGGATGATATTTTTTCTGAATATTTGAATAGAATGAAATTCTTTGACTTTATTCTTCCAATAGTACCAGTAGTAAATACTACAAATTCTGGAGAGATTTTAATTGAATTTCTTAAAGAGAATCCTGAAATCCGCAAATCATATATAAATGAAATAAGTCTATTCGTTCATGATTTAAGGCTTTTAAAAAACATTGTGAATGAGTATAAGGTATTTAGAGGAGTGTTAAACACATATAGCAAAGAAAGTGGAGTGTTCGTTTTTAGCTTGGTATTATACAAAAATCTTTTTCCATTAGAGTTTAATAAAGAGCACTATAACGAAGGTCTTCTATATAGAATCTTCAATGAAAAGAAAATGAGTTTTCTCCAAATGGTATTGACAAATAAAGAGAATAGAATAAACGAATTGAATACACAAAAAGACAATATTTTGAGGGATAAAGCCAAATCTGATATTGAATTAAGGAAAGAGTATGTGTTACGAATTTTAATAGAATATCCTGGGACGCAAATTATTTGTAATTCAAGCATTAAAGAGATAATTGAAGATGAAATAAAGTTTGGGAAACTATTAATAAAGCCACAAATTCAAAGAATTGAAAGCTCCTATGGTCCAATGCAGGTATCAGATATTGACTTCATCTCAATTCAGAAAGCTGTTCAATCAGACAATACATATCAGGAAAGATTAATACTAATAAAACAACGTAAGGACGGCAACTTAAAAAATATCGAACTTGAAATTCAAAAAGAGAAAATTGAACGTGAAAGATTGAGCAGAAGTAAATTATTCCATCTTATAAGAAATTATAATGGTAGTGATTGGAAAATAAAATTATTAGAGGGTTTAGCCAATGATGATTTGAACCTGCAAAAATCAACCAAAGAAATTGACCTTTTTTTGTTTCTAATTCGAAAAGGATATATTGACGAAAACTACTTATATCATATGTCTTATTTCTATGAAGGATCATTAGATTTGAATGATTTTGAGTTTTTGTTAAATGTTAAAAATGTTGAGGGAGACAATTTTGATTATAAATTAACAAACGTCAAAGAAATTGTCGCAAGAATTGATGAAAACGAATTTGAGAATCAAGCGGCACTTAACAAAGAGATTATTTTTTATTTTCTGAAGAATTCAAATTATTCAGAGAGTAAACTATTAAGTTTGTTGTTGGGCCAATTAATCTTTATAGATGATGCTTTTGTAAAATACATAAAACCTTTAATTGATTTTTTAAAAACTCAGAAAAAGGAATTGAATCGATTTATAGAATTACTTGTTGATAAAAGGTATTACGTCATGATTTGGTCAGCAATTGAGCAACAGCATTATGATGATACGATTAAAGATGATCTGCTTAAGGACTTTCTTTTTCTTTCAGCAGAAAACTTGCAGGCTCTCAATGAGTTTTCTAAGGATAACGATTTAGAAAAATATTTAACAACTAAAGCTGACTTTGTTGAGGTTTTTAATATCTCACCTGAAATTGAGAATGTAACTAAACTCATAAGTTCGTTAGAATTAAAGTTTAAAAATATTACATTTGGAAGGTATGGAAATAATGAAATTTTCAACTTCATATATGAGAATTGCTACTATGAATTAAATCAAGAAATGTTATATTTAATGCTTTTCAATAAGTATGAGCTCGAACAATCGAACTTTGATCAACTTTTTTACCAGCAGAATTATACAAGTATCATTTCATCAAATTATGACGTTCTAAATAATTTTGTCGAAATGGATTTGGAGAACTACATTAATAATGTATATCTCAAACTAGATTCACCTCAAAACGAAAGTGAAAATGCGATATCCTCGTTTATAGAAAATCTATCAAATTTACAAGATACTAATATCCTGAGGATGGTGTTGACAAAGATATCCTCTTATATCTTAAATATTGAAGAGTTTAATAAAGAAGAAAAATGGAGTTTGTTATTTGAGACAAATTGTATCAAACCTAATTGGGGGAATCTACTTGCTTATTTTAAGTATAATGGCAATGTTATAGATGAAGTAATTGTAAATTGGTTAAATACAGATACTGTTTTTAATGATATAAGTAAAATAAGCCTATCATCAAAAAACTTTAGACCTGAAGATAGTGAAGCCATAGTTGTTCTAATGACAAGTATTATGGCGAATGATGATTTGACTATTGAATCATATACAAAGCTCTTATTGGCTATCAATTATCTTAATTTCCCAAAGATTGATTTATCTATTTTGTCTCCATTAAAAATATCTACTTTAATAGAATTCCGGAAAATAGCTTTTAATTCTTTTCATTATAACCTACTCCTTAATAATGGTTTTATAGATGAACTTTCGACTTTTACATTAAATACTTTTTCGAAATTTATTAGTAGTTATACGGATTTTGAATTTAGCTTAGCGTTAAATAAGTTTTTATTAAATTCTAGTCATATTAACTTTAATGAGAAGAAATCACTTATTAAAAAAGTTTCTATTACAAATTTAACTGATGTTGACTTTGCACGTCATATATCTAAATTCTTAATCACATCTCGGACACTCTTTATTGAGAATGAGAAACTTTTAAAGGTAATTCGAGTCTGTGAAGACAATAATTTGAGAATTAAATTATTTGATAAATATTTTGATAAATTTAGTTTTGCGGAAATAGACATTGTCCTTAAAAGCATGGGGGGTGAGTATATGCTTGCAACAGAGGCAAGAGCAAGAAGAGTGTGGAGTAAAAACCAATTAAATTTGTCAATCGCTGAGAAATTAAATAAAATTGGATATTTCACTTCAATAGATCCAGATTTTGAAAAGGGAATTAAGGTGATTGTGAGATACTAATTTGTCTGCACTCATCATACTGCTAAAAGTATCAATTAAAAGCGAATTTATTATGCAAGAAATTAAACAATTATTAAAAATCACAAGCCAACTTAGAGAAAAGTATAAATGCCATGGCAAAAACTTTACTCTTGATGGCCGTCTGGTTGGTGATATTGGCGAGGTTTTAGTAGCAGAGAAGTATGGGTTAAAACTGTATTCTGAAAATTCTAAGATTCATGATGGAGAAGAAATCTTAACAGGGCGCAAAGTTCAAATAAAAGCATCTTTTAAAGGTTATAGTTATTTCCCTTATGGTGAAAGGAGTATCCCTGAGTATTTTCTAAGTGTTAAAGTAGAAGAGAATGGTGATTTAACGGAATTATATAATGGCCCGGGAAGATATTTGTACGAAAACTATATTGTAAAAAGAAAACTCAAACCTTATAGAAATAGTTATTATACATTATCCAAGGGAGTTTTAAAGGGATTAAATATAGAGGTCATTGAAACCGAAAAAATTCAAAAGAAAATAGCGATATAGGATGTGTTATATTAACGTGTTATTTTAAATGGCAATAGGTTAGGTAAAAATTTTGAAAAAATGTTGAATTCTTGTCGCAAATGTTTACTATATTTGCGACAAGAAAACACATTAAGTATGATTTTAAGCATTGAAACACAGGCGTTTACGAAAGTTAAGAAAGCGAAGGGGGGCTCGCTAATATTAATTGTAAAATAAGAGCGTAAATAAATTATGAAAGACAAAAGTCTTGACGATATTGTTAACATTATTAGTTCTTTTATCGACAACTTAAAATCTTATCTTCCTGCATTGGAGATAGAAGTAAATGAAATAATTACGGCTGAAGAAAAAGATGTTAAAATTATTGAGCGATACCTCGATTCCACATTATCTTTAGCAGCACACGGTATAGGTGAAGATTTATTTGTAAAACTACTTGAGTATTACAAAACAATTGACCCCGAAGGTGCTTTATTTTATTGGAATGAATATGATAATTTGTAAAAGATATAAAATATTTAAAATAAATGTCCAGTTATTTAATCAATAAACTGGACAAATATACTATCTTTGTTAGAAATTAATCAAGATGAAAGTATCTGACTATATAGCACTTACGATTGACAGGTTACCCAGAGGTTACGTTTTCACCTATGCTGACTTTACTACTGAGGTGAACAAAAGAGAAGCTGTTATAAAAGCACTTAACAGAATGGTGGTAGCCGGCAGAATTGCAAAACTTTCAAAAGGGAAATATTATAAACCAGAATCAACACCATTCGGCGATCTTTTGCCTGACCAAAAGCAGATTGTTAAGGATTTGCTCGAAGAAAACGGGAAAATTACTGGTTATCTTACTGGCTACAGCATATACAATAAACTTAGTCTAACAACTCAAGTAAGCAATACAATACAAATAGGTAAAAACGAAGTGAGAGCCTCACTAAAAAGAGGCATGTACGTGATTTCGTTTATTAAACAAAAGAATACTATTACTAAAGAAAATATTCCATTGTTGCAAATCCTCGACTCAATCCGCTACATTAATAAAATACCTGATACAAGTATTGAATCGTCATGCAAGCGACTTTTGGCAATAATAAATAATCTGCCCGATTTGGACAAGATTAGGCTGGTTCGTCTGGCTCTTAAATATCCGCCTGCCAGCAGAGCTTTAACCGGAGCACTTTTAGATCAGTTACAACAGGAACAGATTACAGAATCTTTGCTGAAATCACTAAATCCAATTACAAAATATAAATTATCGGGAGCTGAAAGGATACTATCAACAACTGAAAAATGGAATATTGTATGAATTTGCACAAAGACATAAAACTACATGAACAGCTTATCAGAGCCACAGCCCAAAATATGGGTATTAGGGTTGATTTTGTGGAGAAAGACTATTGGATTAGTTTGGTTTTAAGTCGTTTGGCAAAAAGCCATTATGTAGATGAAGCCGTTTTTAAAGGAGGTACATCATTGTCAAAGGCATTTTGTTTAATAGATCGCTTTTCTGAAGATGTTGATATTGCAATTATTAACAATAATAATGAAAAATCTGGCAGCAAAATAAAATCAATTCTACGCTCAATAGAAAAAGATATAACAGCAGACTTGTCCGAATTATCGGATAATGCTACCAGTAAAGGTTCTAAGTATAGAAAGTCGGTTTTTGAATATCTTAGCTTTGATAAAAACAATGGCGCAAACAAATTGATAGTTGAAATTAATTCCTTTGCAAATCCATTTCCATTTAAAAAGCATGTTATTAAAAGTTTCATCTACGATTTTCTAAAAAATACGGATAACGATGAATATATCTCAAAATACAATCTCGAACCATTTGAGTTAAATGTTTTAGATAAAGAACAAACACTGTTAGAAAAATTGGTTTCACTTATAAGATTTTCATTTGAGACTGATCCAGTGAAAAGTATTTCGCAAAAAATTAGGCACTTTTATGATTTATATTTCTTAATGAATGATCCTGAATGTATTGCTTTTGTAAAGTCGGAAGGATTTAAAACTAAATTTTGTGAAATTCTCAATCATGATAGGTCGTCGTTTGATGAACCCGTAGGTTGGAAAGATAAACCCTTAGAAATATCTCCATTGATAACTGACTTTGACAAACTATGGAATCAGCTTGAAGATAAATACAGAACAGAGCTTACGGCTTATGCATATTCGCCAATTCCTGATGCTGATAATGTTGCAAAAGGGATTAAAGAACTTATTACTTTTATCTTATGAAATTTACCGAAGCAAAATTAGAAAAAGCGTTTATTGAGCTGCTGGAATTGGAGGGGTTTCCTCACCATTTAGGTATTACTATTGCTCGTAAACCTGACGAAGTATTGATAGAAGAAGACTTGCAGACATTTCTGTTAAGCCGATACGCCCATCAAGGCATAACTATCACCGAGATCAAATCTATTATTCTAAAACTAAAATCCTTGTCGGCCTCTGACCTTTACGAAAGTAACAAAACATTTTTGCGAATGCTCTCAGATGGTTTTATTCTAAAAAGAGAAGACCGTAACCAAAAGGATATATACATTCAGCTCATCAATTACACAGGGCTTAACAAACACCGCCAACCCGAAGCAGATCAGTTACTTTCTGTTGTTACCGAATCACGTGAAGTTTATCCTCCCGACAACAATATTTACAAGTTTGTCAATCAGTTGGAGATTATCGGTTCCGAAAAACGTATCCCAGATGGAATTATTTACATAAATGGATTGCCTTTGGTAGTTTTTGAATTCAAAAGTGCAATTCGTGAGGAAGCTACTATTTATGATGCGTTTAAGCAATTAACAATTCGTTACCGCAGAGACATTCCCGAACTTTTTAAATACAATGCTTTTTGTATTATCAGCGATGGTGTAAATAATAAAGCAGGTTCATTTTTTGCTTCTTATGAGTTTTTCTATGCTTGGCGCAGGGTGGCAGGACTTGCAAAAGATGTGGACGGAATTGACAGTATGTTTACGCTTATTCAGGGAATGTTTCATAAAGATCGTTTGCGTGATATTATTCGTAATTTCATTTACATTCCCGATAGTTCGAAGAAAAATGAGAAAATTGTATGTCGCTATCCGCAATATTATGCAGCAAGAGCCTTATATGATAACATAAAGAAAACTCAAAAACCCGAAGGAACAGGAAAAGGCGGAACATATTTTGGAGCTACTGGTTGCGGAAAGAGTTTTACAATGCTTTATCTCACCAGGTTATTAATGAAAAGCGAATACTTTGAAAGTCCAACTATTATATTGATAACCGATCGCACAGACTTAGACGACCAGCTTTCGGGACAATTTACTAATGCCAAAAGCTTTATTGGTGACAATACCGTTGTAAGTGTTGAAAGCAGAGCCAACCTAAGAGAATTATTGCAAGACAGGCAAAGCGGAGGTGTGTTTTTAACCACTATCCATAAGTTTACAGAAGATACAGAACTATTAACCGACAGAGTAAATATAATTTGCATTTCGGACGAAGCACATAGAAGTCAGGTAAATCTTGACCAAAAAGTTAAAGTAACCGAGAAAGGTGTTACCAAAACTTATGGATTTGCCAAATATTTACACGATTCGCTACCGAATGCAACATTTGTTGGTTTTACTGGAACACCAATAGATGCAACACTTGATGTTTTTGGTAGAGTAGTAGATGCTTACACAATGACAGAATCGGTAAGGGACGAAATTACTGTAAGAATCGTATATGAAGGCAGAGCAGCCAAAGTAGCGTTGAAGAATGGAGAGTTAGAAAAGATTGAGAAATATTACGAAGCAGCAGCCGAAGCCGGTGCTAACGATTATCAGATAGATCAAAGTAAACAGGAAACTGCAAATATGTATGCTATACTTGGCGATCCTGATCGTTTACAAGCCGTAGCCGAAGACTTTGTTACTCATTACAGCAATAGAGTTGACGAAGGTTCTACCGTTAAAGGAAAAGCAATGTTTGTTTGTAGCAGTCGTGCTATTGCTTATGAGCTGTATAAAAATATAATTGAGTTAAAACCAGAATGGAACGAAATTCTTGCAGCCGAAGAAGGTGCGGAACTTACCGATAGAGACAAGCTGGAACTTAAACCAATTGAGCGGATTAAAATGATAATGACCAGAGGTCAAGACGATCCAAAGGACCTTTACGATTTAATAGGAACAAAAGAATACCGCAAAGAATTAGACCGACAATTTAAAAATGAGAAATCAAACTTTAAAATCGCCATTGTAGTAGATATGTGGCTTACTGGTTTTGATGTTCCGTTCTTAGACAGCATTTATATTGATAAACCAATTCAGCAACACAATTTAATTCAAACTATTTCGAGAGTTAATCGCAAGTTTGAAGGTAAAAACAAAGGTTTGGTTGTGGATTATATAGGAATCAAAAAGCAAATGAATCTTGCTTTAGCCAAGTATAACAAAGGTGATGAAGATAATTTTGAAGACATTGCAGAATCTTTAATCATTGTTAGAAATCATTTAGATCTATTGGCAAAACTGTTTCACAAATTTGATAGTTCAAAATATTTTCATGGTACAACTATCCAGCAGTTAAACACTTTGAATTTAGCTGCCGAATATGCGCAACAGACCAAAGACATAGAAACTCGTTTTATGGAAATGGTAAAGCGACTAAAAGCCGCTTACGATATTTGTGCAGGAAGCGAGCACTTAACGCAGTTAGAAAGAGATTATACGCATTTCTATTTGGCTGTGCGTTCCATTGTGTTTAAACTTACAAGAGGATCTGCTCCCGACACAGCACAAATGAACGCAAGGGTTCGTGAAATGATAAAAGATGCTTTGGAAAGCGATGGTGTTGAAGAGATTTTCAAACTTGGTAATGAAAAAGAAACCGAGCAAGATATTTTTGATGAAGATTATTTAGCGAAGATTGATAAAATAAAATTACCGAATACGAAAATAAAATTGCTTCAACAACTATTGGCAAAAGTAATTGGAGAAATACGAAAAGTTAACCGTGTAAAAGGAATTGACTTTACTAAAAAAATGCAAGCACTTGTAGAACATTACAACCAGCGTGACGAAAACGATGTTTTTAGGAGTGAGGTTTATGAAGAAATGGCAAACGCCTTGACCAACATGATTTGGGAAGTTCACAAAGAGTTCTCGGCAGGAGAAGCATTAGGCATTGACTTTGAAGAAAAAGCATTTTACGACATTCTCTTGGAACTATGCGTAAAATATGATTTCAAGTATCCAGAGAACAAATTGATTGAATTAGCAAAAGCCGTAAAAGAACTTGTTGACGGTCAAGCAAAGTTCCCCGACTGGAACAAACGAGACGATATTAAATCAGCTTTAAAAGTTGGTCTTATTCTCTTACTTGACGAGTTTGGCTATCCCCCAGTAGAGCGTGACGAAGTATATGTTGAGATATTTGAACAAGCAGAGAATTTTAAGAAGAATAGAGGGTGAAAACTAAAATACGAAAAGAATTACTGATATTTTATTTTGATCTAAGAAATAATAACATTTATTTTACCCATCCACAGTATTCCCATGAAAAAACCCATCATTTTTTCTGGTTGGCTTCGTAAAAACATTGAACTTTCTAACTTTCTCCAGAAATCTGTTTTTTGTCGTTTCTGCAACTCCATTTGAAACTGTTATGAAAATGTCAGAATCTAATGAATTATATTTGGAAAATATCAGAAATATGTGGATATTCTGGACTAAACTGACCCCCTTAAACTGAGATTAAAAATTGACAAAAAAGTACTGCCATTCCGGCAGATATTGAC
>JBBQCZ010000020.1:0-36645 GCA_038319215.1 Bacteroidales bacterium
GATTGTACAAATACTTCACTTTCATTAACCGCTTCTGGTGGAATATCTTATGCTTGGAGTGGAGGTTCAACAACTGGAACAGCAGCAAATTCAGTTTCTACACCTGCAACTTATACTGTAACAGTAACAGCATCAAACGGTTGTACTGATACCGAAAGTATCTTAGTTACACAGGACATTGAAGTTCCAGAAATTGATTTAGGTGACGATATTACAATATGTGAATCTAATGTTCCAGTAGTTTTTGACGCAGGAGCAGGGTATTCTTACGAATGGAGTAATGGTCTTAATACGCAGACAATTGAGGTAAGCGAGTCGGGTTCTTATTCTGTAACAATTACAGCTAGTAATTCATGTATTGCAACTGATGCGATAAGTTTAACATTAACAAATCTTATTGTTCCTATTTTTAATTCATTTGGTCCTTATTGCATTGATGAAATCGCTAACGAATTGCCAGAAAACTCAAACAACTTGATTAGTGGAACATGGAATCCAACAGTAATTAACACGAACGTCGCTGGATCAAATACCTATTTATTCATTGCTGATGCGGGTCAATGTGCTCAAGATTACAATTTAGAAGTTACAATTAATCAGGTAATAATACCGTTATTCGACAGCTTTGGTCCTTATTGCGAAGGCGAATTGGCAGAAATTTTACCAAATAAATCAAATAATAATATTGATGGTTCATGGGAGCCAGCAGTTATAAATACTTTAGAAAGCGGTGAGGCGGAATATCAGTTTACACCATCTGCAACAGGAGGATGCTACAGTAATGGCACAGTTTTAATTTCAATTTATGCCTTACCTCAAGTTACTATTTTACCAGCATCACACGAAATGTATTCTAACGAATCGTTGAGTATCTTTGTTTCAGGTGCAGACAATTACCTCTGGTCTCCTCAAGACTTGTTGTCATGTAGCGACTGTGCCGATCCGCTTTTTAATTCTCCTTCTGTACAATCTAACGATTCTGTGTTTGTATTGTCTATCACTTCGACTTCAAACGGTTGTTCAAGTGTTGATACCCTCGAAATCACAGTCTTGGCCGATGTTAAACTAACAATTCCTCAAGGATTCTCACCAAATGGTGATGGGAAATCTGATACATGGAAAATAATTGGAATAGAGAGATATCCCGAAAATGAATTATATGTTTATAATAGATGGGGAGCTTTGGTCTATTCTCAAAAATATTATGCTAATGATTGGGGTGGACAAGTAAATTCTGATGATAAATTACCTGCGGGAACATATTATTATGTGCTAAAACTGTCAGAGAAGTCAGAGGATATTTATAAAGGATATGTTTATATCGCCCAATAAGTTAGGAGTAATTATTAACAAAATAAATATTATTAAAATGAAAAAATTATATATAGCAGTAACAATAATGTTGACAATAATTACACTAAAATTATCAGCTCAACAAGATCCCATGTTCGCTCACTACATGTTTAATCAACTTGTGCTAAATCCTGCTTATGCTGGTAGCTCAGACTACGCATCATTTATGGCAACAACAAGACACCAATGGGTGGGATTAGATGGCGCGCCGCAAACTCAAACCTTTAGCGCTCATGCACCTTTAAAAAATCAAGTAGGAGTAGGTTTAACTTTTGCAAGAGACGTTGCAGGACCAATGACAACTTTTGTGTTTGAGTCAAATTTTTCGTATAAATTAAAGTTTAACGATAAATCGAATTTGCTTTTTGGTTTGATGGCAGGTTTAAATAATTCGAGTGTTCAGCTTACAAGTCTTTTAGATATAGACCCTGATGATGTGTCATTTCAAAACAATATAAATTCCTTTAAACCAGTATTTGGAGCAGGTCTATATTTTAACAATCCACGTGGTTTTATTAGCTTTAGTGTGCCCGATTTAGTAGAAACAGATTATACAACTCTCGATCTTAGTTGGCAACACAAAAGGCATTATTATTTGTCCGGTGGGTTTGTGTCAAATATTGGGGAGCAAGTAAAATTTCGTCCGTCAGTTATGATGAGGTATGTAAATGGTGCTCCTTTTTCTGCCGAAGCTACGGCTAGTCTTATATTTAAAGATAAACTATGGTTCGGATTAATTTACAGATTGAATGATGCAGTTGGCGCATTAGCAGCAATTCAAATTAATAATCAGTTAAGAGTCGCTTATTCATACGATTATAGTGTTACAATGCTAAGAGGCTACCAGGGTGGATCGCATGAAATTTCTGTTATTTATGACTTAAATTTTGGCGAAAAAAGCCATGCCAGTCCTCGTTATTTTTAAACATTTATAAATCTGATTATGAAAAAAATAATTTATATAAGCCTAATGCTATGCGTATTTCTTACTGGCATAAAGTTGGCGCAGTCTCAAACAACAACATCAAAGTATTATATTTCTTCTTCAGAAGTTAATTCTGAAATGTCAGAATATGCCTCAGTTTATTATGATAATTCAATTCTCTATATATCTGATAAAAAGGATATTACATTATTTTCTGCAGAAGATGAGACAACTGGGCATAGTTTTCACGATGTATTTACAAACTCGACAGACTCGAAAGTCAAACTACTACTTACCTCAATAAATTCTCCATTTCATGAGGGACCGCTATGTTTTAGTAAAGATAAAAATCTTGTTTTCTTTACCAGAAGTGCGTATTATCAGAAAAAGAAGCGATACAATAGTGGGGATAAAATGAACCTCCAAATTTTTTACATCACTTTTGAAAACGGAACTTGGGGAGAGATTAAAGAATTTCCTATTAATTCCACAGAATATTCAATAGGTCATCCATGTTTAAGCAAGGACGAAAAGTATTTATACTTTGCCTCAGATATGCCTAGTGGAAAAGGTGGAACGGATATTTATAGAATAGCTTTTAATAATTCTACTTGGGGAAAACCTGAAAATCTTGGAAACGAAATAAACACTGCAAGTAATGAGCTATTCCCATTTGTATCGGATTTGAATGTTTTGTATTTTTCTTCCGATGCCGAAGGTGGTTATGGTGGCTTAGATATTTTTAAATCTGTATTAAAGAATGGAAATTACTCATTTAGAGAGCGCTTAGAGTCTTCGATAAATTCAGAATCTGATGATTTTTCTTTTTCGATTTACGCCACAGAATCTGGTGAAGAGTCTGGAATGTTAAGTTCGAACAGGGCTGGTGGCAAAGGAAGCGATGATGTATATCAGTGGTCATCAAACGTTAAACCCTTAAAAATTCGTGGTATAGTTACAGATACTAAAGGAAATATTGTAAAAGATGCTCTTATCGTATATACCGATGCAAATGGGAAGTCTGTTTCTATTAGAACTGATGTGATGGGGAAATATAAGTTTGAAGCAGAACGAAAGTCATTTTATAATCTTTCAATTTCTCATAAAGATTATTTTAATAACGATTATGATGTGTCTAGTGATGCAGAAGAAATGACCGAGTTTATTGATTTTAATATTGTAATGGATGACTTTCCTGTTTTTGTAATCAAACCTATCGATGAGGCTGGTAATGTTATTACTGGAATGAAGGTGGGAATTAATTGTGATGGCGAAGCTGTTTATACTGGAGTTTCAAATGGTGATGGAATATTTTGGGAATTTCCACGAACTTATAGACGTGGGGATAGTGTGAATTTAATTGTTGATTTTAACAAAAAAGGCTATTTGAATAAGAAAATTACGATTAAAATGGTGATCGAAAACGGCGGAGAGATAGTAATTCCAAAAGAGAATTTTTTGTGTGTTAAGGCTGAAGAAAAGCTTGAAATTTCAAAAATAATTGATTTGCAACCTATATATTACGATCTTGCAAAATGGGATATTCGTGCTGATGCTGCAATAGAGCTAGATAAAGTAATTGAGTTTTTAAATAGTAATCCAAACTTGGTAATAGAGCTTAGTTCGCATACAGATTGCCGTGGTACCGATAATTCAAATCTTCAATTATCAGATAAGAGGGCAAAGTCGGCAGCTGATTATATAAAAACTGGAATCAACGATAAGAATCAGATTTATGGAAAAGGCTACGGTGAAGCAAAACCAATAAACCAATGTCCAAACTGTAATTGTTCTGAAGAAGAACATGCAAAAAATCGTCGTACCGAATTTACAATTGTTAAGGTTGGTGAGTAATAAATTTTCTATCAGTTTTAAGAATGGGAATAGTAGAAATGCTGTTCCCGTTTTTATTTTGAAATCTCTTTAAACTGCATTGGTGTTTGACCTGTTGTCTTTTTAAAAGTTGTGTAAAATGTCGATTTGGATTGAAAACCACAGAGCTCGCCTATCGCTTCTAATGTGTAATTGTTATTCTCGGGATTAATAATCATTTGTTTCGCCTCGTTTACTCGATATTCTGAAATAAGACTGATAAAGTTTTTATTAAAATTATAATTTATCGCTTGCGAAATATATTTGTAATTAATACCAAGATGACGTGAAATATCCATAAGATTCAAACCAGGATCCAGATAGTCTTTACTGCTTTCAAGATGATTAATCAATAAGTCTGCAATCTCTTTAATTTTTGTGTCGTCTTTAAGTGACGACGATTTGTACTTACCATCTGCTTCTGTACTTTCTGCTAAATCTTTATTTAAAGAGTCTTCTTCATAAATATTATTATCAACTTCAGATTTTTTTGCCTGATATTTAATGTCTCCGTTAAATATTTCTGCAATAGGTTTTTGTTTTAATCCATTAAGTATCAAGTAAAATAGATAAGTTGTATAAACCAATGGTAAAAAATAATCATCTCCAGTAAAGTCAATAACTTCGATAAGGGCAATGGAAATTATAAACAATACATAGCCTGCTATTGCAAATCTCATCCATTTTAAGTCAACACCGCTTTTGTAGGAGAAAAGATTGCCAGCGTTTTTCTTATGTTTTCTGTAAACGATAATTGATTTTGGAATGTAAATTAAATTTAAAATAGTCGCTCCTCCGATAATCATTACTATCAACATGTTCCAATATGCATCTTTCGCGATAAAAGAGTTGAAAAATAAATTGATTACAAGCAAAATGAACATACTTAGAAATGATGGAATGAAATGCAAAAATGCTTTTTTGTTTAATGGGGTTAAGCTACTTAACGATTTTATATAAAGATACTTAAGTGGAGATAATGCCTGAAAGACCGGTACAAAAACAATCAGAAGTCTAAGTGCAATTATTTTTTCGTGAATAAAAGTGAGAAAAAACTCTAAAAGAATTATGCCGAGAAATAAAAAAAATATTGTCAAAAGTACATCGGAAAGAGCTCTTTTTTTCTTAACAAAGAAACTCAATACAGTAAATGTAAATGCTAGTATCAATGGAATAAGTCCTGATAATACATCACTTAAAGTTAAATTTTCAACTGTAACTGCTAAAATCATTTTGATAAAAAATGTTTTTTTGTAAAAATAAAGTTTTTTTCGATATCAAAACCCAAAAAAAGACCCGAATTAACGGGTCCAAAATATTATAATCTTCCTTCAACTTTTTTCCAGTCAACAATATCCCAGAACCGATTAAGGTAGTTTGTGCGTAAATTTTGATAATCAAGATAATATGCATGTTCCCAAACATCGCAGGTTAATAATGCTTTGTCGTCTGTGGTTAAAGGAGTTGCGGCATTTGCTGTTCCAACTATTTTTAGCTCTTTGTTTTTATCAATTACTAGCCATAACCATCCAGAACCAAATAATCCAATAGCAGCATTTGTAAATTCTTCTTTAAATTTGTCAAATGAACCCCATTTCTCAATTATCATTTCAGCTAGTTCTTCTAATGGATGCTCCTGTGGATTAGCCGAAAAACCTTCCCAATAAAAAGTATGATTCCAGATTTGTGCAGCATTGTTAAACACGCCGCCATCTGAGTTTTTAACGATATCTTCAAGTGACTTGTTAGCAAATGGAGTTCCTTCGATTAGTGAATTTAATTTGTTCACATAACCTTGGTGGTGTTTTGTGTAATGAAATTCAACAGTTTTTGCGCTGATATGTGGCTCCAGTGCGTTCATTTCATAAGGTAATTTTGGTAGTGTTATCATAATTAAAATTTTATAAATTAAACTATTTTGTTCTATTGTAGAGAACATGCAAATTACAAAATTGTTTGCATAATTGTATGAAAATATCGAAATTTAGAATGATTCTCAATAGCAAATTCTTTACTGCAAATTAACATAAATCAGTTTTTGCCGCTACTTAGATCTTTTTTTATTATTTACTCTAAATACATGGTATATACAAATCTTTTTTAGGATTTATACATAGAATCGGTATGCCATAAGAATTTGAAATAATTGAAGTTTCTGGCAGCCCAAAAATACGTTGCAGTATTGTTTCTTCTTTTGTAGTAATTATTGCAACACAAAGTGAATCGCTTCCATTTGCAAATTTTATTGCATTTATATTTATTGTATTCCTCGATTTTTCTAATTCATGTTTAGAATGGGTAAGTTCAAATTTATCGAAGAATTTTGTGCAAAATTTAATATTGTTTTTTATTCTGTCATCAGTATTGTCGAAATAAATAATATCGATAGCAGTTTTAATATTTTTAGCAAAATAAGTAACCCAACCTGTTTTTTCTTTCATTTCTTTTTGAAAATCAAGAGGCAATACAATACTTTTATTGTCGTCTGGTGCTGGTGAATTCTTTTGAACCACAAAGTATGGAATTCTAGATTTGCGAATAATTTTAATTGCTGCGTGCCCAGACAAAAACTGCGGGTCGTTTTTCCCATGATTCCCAAGTACAATTAAAAAAGCATCTAGTTTTTCTGCTGTTGAGTTAATTATGGTACATGTACAACCTTCATCAACAAAAAAATCGCTATCAATATTATGTTCTATTTTTATTTTTTCGCAAAGTGAAATCATAATTCCATTTACCTCCGACCTAATATTTTCTTTATCGAAATAAATGTAGGAATTTTCGTTTATCACATGAATAATTTGCAGTTTTCGTTTAAATTTTCTAGCTAAAAATATAGCCCATTGCAAACTTTTATCACCAACTTCGGTAAAATCGGTGTAAACTAAAATATTCTGAACTTTTGTATCTTTCATTTGTTTAATGTAAATTGCGAAACTAATTAAAATTATTAATTTTAAACTAAAAATTTATTATTTAAATGAACTCTAAAGTTTTAAATGTAAGCGAGAGTGTGAAGTGGATTGGGATACTTGATTTTGATATAAAAGTATTCGACATCGTTATGGAGACCGAATTTGGTACTACTTACAATTCTTATTTTATTAATGCCGACAAAAAGGCAATTATTGAAACATCAAAGGAGAAATTTTCAGATGCTTATCTCGAAAAAGTGAAAATGGTTACCGATCCTTCTGAGATTTCATATATAATTATGGATCATACAGAACCTGATCATTCGGGTGCTTTGGCAAAACTTTTAGCAATAGCGCCACAAGCGGTGGTTGTTGGAAGCGGACAAGCAATAAAATATTTGCAGGATATGCACCAAATCAAATTTGAATATCTTGTTGTGAAAGATGGCGATGAATTAAGTCTTGGTAATAAAACTCTGAAATTTATTGGCGCTCCTAATTTGCATTGGCCAGATTCGATTTATACTTATCTTGTTGAAGAAAAAGTCTTGTTTACTTGCGATTCATTTGGCGCACATTTTTGTAAAGAAGAAATGTTTGATGATTTAGTCGGTAATTATGATGAGGCTTTCAAATATTATTTTGATGTAATCCTAAAACCATACAGCAAATTTTTATTGAAAGCAATAGAGAAAATCAGTAATCTCGAAATAGATGTAATTGCGAATGGTCATGGCCCGATTCTTAGAACAAATCATAAGGAAATAATTGCTAGAAGTGAAAAATTTGCAAAAGAATATCTTGCTTTGAACGATCATGCCAAGAAAAAAGTACTTATCACCTATGTTTCTGCCTATGGATATACTGGCGACATGGCACAGGCTATAGCTTCTGGTATTAGAGAAAACGATCAGGTGGAAGTTGAGGTTTTAGATATTGAGACTATCGATTTGGGCGAATTAGATTCAAAATTAGTGCTCTCTGATGCTTTGTTAGTTGGTAGTCCTACAATAAATCAAAATCTATTATTGCCAGTCTATAAAATGTTTGCTGTTGTAAATCCATTGCGAGACAGAATGAAACTTGCTGCTGCTTTCGGATCGTATGGATGGAGTGGTGAAGCGGTGGAAATTATTGAAGCTAATTTGAAAAGCTTAAAATTTACCATGTTCGATAACCCAATGGCAATGAAGTTTAGACCAGACAGTGATCAAAAAGAGCAATTAGCTGAATATGGAAGAAAATTTGCTGGTAAACTAATAGCTAATTAATTTTATATGATATTTTAAAATAGGGGTGAAAGAATTCGTTTTTTTTACCCCTATTTCAATTAAAAACGGTATTTTCGCAATGCTAAAACCATTACATATGAGGATAATTTTTATTTCTATTTTTTCGATTTTATTTGTTGGAATAACTACTGATGTATATTCTCAAGGAAAGTCGGGCAAGCTTGTAATTATTCATACTAATGACTTACACAGTAATCTTACAGGTTTTTCTCCAGAGTCAGAATATACTCCTTGTCTTGTTGGCGACGATTCAACTCTTGCTGGGTTTGCTAGAATTGCTGCAATAATTGATAAGGAAAAAATTGATAATCCTGATAATTTGTTAGTCGTTGATGCTGGTGATTTTTTAATGGGTACTTTCTTCCATATTTTTGAAGCTCAAGATGGCTTTCAACTTGCTCTGATGAAAAAAATGGGTTACGATGTCGTTTCTCTCGGAAATCATGAGTTCGACTTTGGACCTAAAACCCTAACCAAAATTATAAACTCAAGTTTGCAAAATGGTGAGATTCCTGCTTTAACGCTTGCAAATGTAGAGTTTGACAAAAAGTCCGAAGACGATGATTGGTTTAAAGATCTGTACAACATTGGAATTGTTAAACCTTATCAAATTATTGAAAAAGGAGGTTTTAGAATTGGAGTTTTTGGAATTATTGGTGAAGATTCACGCAAAGTAGCACCTAATGCCGCTCCACTTGAAATTACCGATAGAATAAAATGTGCAAAGAAGATTGTTAAAATATTAAAAAATGACGAAAAAGTTGATTTGGTAATTTGTTTGTCGCATTCTGGTGTTGCTAAAGATAAAAATGGAAATTGGACAGGTGAGGATGTCGAATTGGCAGAGAAAGTGAAGGGAATTGATGTAATTGTTAGCGGTCACACTCATACCGAAATTTTTGAACCAATTTGGGTTAAAGGAATTCCAATTGTTCAAACTGGTTCGCAAGGAAAAAACGTTGGTCGATTCGAGTTGAATATTCAAGATGGAAAAATTGCCTCAGCAAAATATCAGCTAATTCCTGTTAATGACGATATTTATGGCGATTGTAAAATTCATCAGGAGATTGCTGGACGCATTAGAATTGTGGATGATTCGATTCTAAAACCTATGGGACTAGGCTATTTTAGACCTCTAGCAGAAACCGACTACGAACTAATTTGTGACGAAAATAGTGATTTGGATTCTAGCAATCTTGGACCAGTTATTTCTGATGCTATATTGTATTATGTAAACAATTTTAGCTCTGTAAAAACGGATATTTCAATAATTGCTGCTGGAATGATTAGAGATAAAGTTAGAGTTGGTAATAAAGGAGTTCAGACGGTTTCTGATATTTTTAGAATTGTGAGTTTGGGAGAGGGTGACGACGATTTGCCAGGGTATCCTTTGGCACAAGTTTATCTTACTGCCCACGAACTTAAAAATATGATTGAATTGTTGATTGTTGCTCCAAAGCAAAAACCTTCATATTACTGCTTTTTTAGTGGAATTACAATTTATTATGACGGAACAAAAGGTCTGTTAAAGAAGATTCAAAAGATTGAAATTGGTGGCGAAGAAGTCGATTATTCAAAAGAGAATAAAACTCTTTACAGTCTTACAGCCAATTCTTATATGTTAGAATTTGTTAGTGAGATAAAAGCTATGACACTTGGTTTGGTGAAAGTTGAACCCAAAAATATTTCTGGCGAGCTAATAAAAGATAACAAATCTACTTGGATAGATTTTGATACAAATACACCTGGAATTCAGGAAGGAAAAGAGTGGGTTGCAATGGTTAAATACCTCCAATCATTTCCCGACTATAATGGAAATAAAATTCCTGAATTTCCTGCAAAATATAGAGATCCGCTTATAAAAACTATTGATATTGGTGTGAGAAAATAGTAACTAAAAAACTCAATTTTTGATTTTATGAAATTCAAAAAACTAAAAGTTACTCTCACAATTTCAATTGTTTTATTTACCATCTTGATCTCTTGGTTATTTCTTGAAGCAAGATGGATAAAGATTAAGAATGTCGAAATACGTTCCACTGATATTCCACAGGCTTTCGACGGTTTTAAAATAGTGTTTGTGAGCGATATTCATCATGGACCATATTTTTCATTGCAACGAGTAAACGATTTAGTTGAAAAAATCAATAATCTCAATCCCGATTTGATTGTTCTTGGGGGTGATTATGTTCATCGAGATGCAAAATATATTAAACCACTTTTTTGCGAATTAGAAAATCTGAAAGCAGAATATGGTGTTTATGCAGTTTCTGGCAACCACGATCATTGGGAGGATATTCAGCTTACTCAGGAAATGATGATTTTAGCAGGGATGAAAAACTGTGATAACAGGTCTTATTGGGTAAGGAAAAACAATGATAGTATTAAAATCGGTGGTGTAGGAGATTATTATGAGGATTGTCAAATTATTGATAGTACTATTTGTGATGTTGTAAACGATAATTTCTGTATTTTAATTTCTCATTCTCCAGATTATATCCCTAAAATTGAAACAGATTTAATAGACTTGACTTTTTCTGGTCATACGCACGGTGGACAGGTTACACTCTTTGGACTATGGGCACCAATTGTACCATCAGAATATAGCCAAAAGTACAGATACGGATTGGTTGAAACTGGTAAAATACAGTCATATATTACTTCAGGGATAGGAACAATAACTCCACCGATCCGTTTCTTTTGCAGACCCGAAATTGTAGTTGTTACGTTGATAAAGGAATAATCACAATTATGCCTGCACGTAAACCCATTCACCATTCTCAAACTTGTAATACATTTGCAATGTGGCAAACGCATTTACTACAGTTTGTTTTTTTAATTCATCTGTAAGTTCTACCTGCATAATTTTTTCCATATCCATTTGGTAACCTACGCCCATTTGCGATGCTGCGCTACCAATCATGCTGCCAGCTCCTGCCATTCCTGTTAGACTTCCCAACGCAGATGCTCCAGCAGATACCGCCATGTTAGATCCGGCCATTTTTGCCATTTCGGCATTCATCTTTTTCATTATTTCTTCCTGCGAAGGCATTGCTGTTCCGTAAGTTTCCAAAGGCTGTTCCTGGTTTTTTGCCTGAATTTTAAGTTTTAATTGGTTGCCTGTCCACGCTTCTTCTTTAATTAGGCTCTGAATTGATTCGTAAGTTATTTCCATAATGTAATTTGTTTTTTACAAATATACGTGACCATGCCTCTAATTGCTAAAAAGATTGGTCAAGATGGTAAATTTATGGGTGAACTTGTAAATAAATATGGTAGTTCAATTATTCTTTAATAGAAATTGCGATGATTAATTTTGCTCTTACTTCCACCAACCCATCTCTAAAATGTACTTATAGACTTTGTCAGGTAAAAAGTAACGTATGTCTTTGCCCGATTTTATGGCTTCGCGTATAAAGCTCGACGAAATTTCAATCTGGGGTGCATCTAAAATCTCAATATTTGAATTTTCAAATTCCCTTGTTTCTGCTCCAGGACGTTTATATACATACAATTTGTAATTATCCAGAATCAACCGATAGTTTTTCCATTTATGAAAAGATTCTAGATTATCTCCTCCAATAAGTAAACTGAATTTTTTTGTTGGATATTTTTCGCTAATATATGCAAGTGTGTTAATCGTGTAATTTGGTTTCGGCAAATAAAACTCAATATCAGAAACTTTAAATTTAGGATATTGATCAATTGCTAGTTGAACAAGATGCTGCCTGTCGCGGTCGTTAAGTAGGGTAGAGGCTGCTTTGAGTGGATTTTGTGGAGTTACCACAAACCATAATTCGCTAATGTCGCAAAACTCTGTAATATAGTTTGCAATGGCTAAATGTCCAATGTGAATCGGATTAAAAGATCCAAAAAATAGTACTATTTCGTTATTATTTTGCATCAATCAAATCTACTTCAAAAACTAAGGTGCTATATGGTGGAATAATTCCGCTTTTCTCGTCTCCATATGCAAGTCTAAATGGTATTACAAAAATACAGTGGTCGCCAACATTCATTGTTGCAACTCCTTCGTCAAGCCCTTCAATAACTTCGTCTTTGCCTAGTACAAATCTAAATGGTTGCTCTCTTTCAATTGTTGAATCAAACACAGAACCGTCTATAAACCCTGCTGTATAATTTATTGTAACTGCATTTCCAGAAAGAGCTTTTTTCCCACTTCCCTTTTTTATTGTCATAATTCGTAGCCCAGATGGTCTTTTTACTGATTTGTAATCAAATCCTAGTAAATATCTGTCAATTAAGCTATTTTCCTGATTTATGTAAAATGCAAACATATCAGCATTTTCTTTTACGTAATCACTGCCATCAACAATTTTTACCATCTTGATATTAAACAAGAGTTTATCTCCTTTTTTGATAAAATGAGGGATGTTTACCTTTCCTTGTGTTATTGATAAAAAGTTTAAAGCATCGATTTTAAAAGCTGCACTATCTCCTTCGTTCATCATCATAAAAGCTTCTTCGATACAACCACCAGCATGAGAAGGAATCGCAACTCGCATTTTAAAATTTTTATCAATATCTTTACTTTTAAAAAGTACAGAATCTGACTCTGTTTTATAAGTCATATCTAGATATATTACGTCTCCAACTTTAGGATATTTTTTCCCTTTGCCATTTGTGATAAATCTGTAATCAAGACCCGATTTTGTAGTTCTGAATATTTTGTCTGGCGATCCGCTTACATATTCAGGTACACCATCGGAATTAAATACAAGAACAGCAACATCTTCCGATGCACTATCTTGATTGTACTTTAGTTCGGAATTATTAGTTTTATTGCTTTCAGGTTTTGGCTTAGGATTTTTGCATGACGAAAAACCCATTAGCACAATAATTATCAGTATGTATATTGTATTCTGTTTCATTTTTAGTTGTCTTTTATTCCGTTTTATAACTAATAATTTACTAAAATTATTATTACTTCACTTTAAATAGGTTAAAAGTTTACTAATTTACTTTCACCAACTCAAGCTCAAACACTAGGGTAGAATATGGCAATATTGAACCTTTACCATCTTTACCATACGCAATTTTTGATGGTGCAATTATCGTTGCAGTACCACCTTCTTTCATTTTTATAATACCTTCTTCCCAAGCTGGAATTACCTGGTTTAATCCCAGTTTAACATTAATTGGTTTTGTGTCTAGGCTAGTTTCAATCATTTGCCCATCAATTAAAGTTACGGTATAATTTACGTTTACCTGATCTCCTGGCTTTGCTTGAGCACCATTACCCTTTTTTGTTTCAATGTAATAAAGTCCAGAACTTGTTGGAGTAGTGGTTATGTTTGCATTTTTTAGGTATCTGTCGAGAATTTCCATTTCTACTTCTTCGCTTTCATGAAACCTGTCTGAAAGAATTTCGGTAAAATCTTCTTTGGCAACAATTTCTTTAACTCTTATTTTAACAATTATATAGTCATCTAAACCAATACCGTCGGGAATAGTACTGTATGATTCAGAATATCTTAAGAAGCTATCGCCATTAATTCTAAAAATAGCAGAGTCGCCAACACAAAGCAACAGAAGCCCATCTTCGAAACTACCACCTTTGTGACTAGGTTTTGCAACTGTTCTTAAATAATTTCTTTCTGAATTTGACGAGTTAAAAATAACTGTGCCATCTTCTTTTTCATAGCTAAGATTTAAAGAAACAACATCGCCAATTTGTAATGTGGAATCGCAAGCCACTTTCTCTATAATTTTATATTCTAATCCACTTTCATGCTTTTCAAATTTTAATTTGCCATTATTACACGACATTAAAACCACTGATAAAACAAAAAAAACTGTTACTATTCTCATTTTAATTTAACTTTGTTATTTAATTTTTAAAATCTAAAATTTATTCTCATTTTGTTAATCCCAACCTTCTGTTAATTGCTCAGTTTTTTGCTCTGGCTCATACAATTGAACTAATTCTATTTCGTAAACTAAAATTGTATAATATGGAACTCTAAACCCGTCCCCTGGAACGCCAAATGCTAGATGTGGAGGCATAATAAATCTTGCTTTTTCGCCTTCTTTCATCATTTTAATACCTTCGTTTAATCCTGATTCTTCTTGGTTGTGTCCTAAATATAGCTCGCGAATTCCAAATTCCTCAGATGTGTACAAAACTGTTCCATCTAATAATGATGTTTTAAATGAGAAAACTGCTACAAATCCGTCAACTGCAGGCTTGCCATCAGTTTTGGAATAAATTTGCCAATATAATCCGCTTTGTGTTACCTCCATGCTCCATTTGTGACGATCAATATATTTTTCAATTACACCATAGTCTATCTCTACCAGCCCTTTATTCCACTCCATCAGTTCTTGTTTGTGCAGACTTTTTACAACTGAATACGGCACTGCTTGCTGTTGATCCATGTTTATTGGTTGGGTATTACACGAAATTGTAATTGAACTTATTACACAAATTATTGTAAAACCCGAAATTAACTTTAGGCGTATTTTTAGATTAAGTATAAGTTTTTGAATCATATCAATAATTGTAATTTTTTAATTCTTCTGAATATGTTTGCAATATACTAACGAATTTTTCTATTGTTTCGTGTAAAGAGAGATGACTTTCTCCGCCAGCGGCATTAATATGTCCACCACCATGGAAATGCGCAGAACTGAATTTATTGACATTAAAACTTCCTTTTGACCTGAAACTAATCTTTACAAAATTGTCTCTTTCAATAAATATTGCAGAAAAAATTATTCCTTTTATCCCTAATGGGAGGTTTACAAAATTTTCAGTATCGCCAAATTGTTCGTTAAAGTCTTTTCTGTCTTTTGCTGTTATGTAGATATATCCAGTTTTTAATTCTGGAATAACTACCATTCTGTTTAACATAACATGGCCCATAAATCGCATTCTCTCAAATGAAAAGCTATTGTAAACTTTGTCAAATACTTTATCTTTTTCGACTCCTGTTTTCATCATTTCGCCTACTACTCTATAAGTGTTTGGATTTGACGAATTGAAGCTGAAAGAACCTGTATCTGTCATTAAGCCTGTATAAAGAGCAGTGGCAGAATCTGAGTTGAAATATTCACGTAGAAAGCTGGCTTCAATTATCTCGAAAACTAATTCGGCAGTTGAGCTATAGCTTGTATCTGAAATTAAGATGTCGGTAAACTTTTCAGGATTTGGATGATGATCAATAAGTACTTTGAATGCCTTAGAGGCTTCAAATCTGTCCTTTATGTTGTATATTCTGCTCAATGCGTTAAAATCAACTCCAATTAGTAAATCGACATCGTTAAATATATTTGGATCGGATTCCGATTTTTTGCCAAGTACTCGTATTTTATTGTTGAAAGGTAACCATTTTAAAAAATCGGGATAAATAGTAGGACTTATTATCTCAACTTCCTTTCCGAGATTTTTCAATACTACATAAAGACCTATTGCGGAACCTATCGCGTCTCCATCTGGATTAAAATGTGGAACGATAGCAATCTTTTTACTGAGTTTTATCTGTTCTTCAAACGCTTGTACTTCCTGATGAAATTTGTTTATTGACATAGCCTTCTTGTTCTTGAAAATAAACCGATAAAAATACAGTAAAATTCAATACATAGCCGAATTCTTAGGTAATTATTGTTCATTTTTTTTTACAAACTCTCCAATAACTAAATCTGAATACAAAATGTCTGCCCAAATGCGGTATCCTATTGGCGTCATGTGACCATCGTGCACCCAATATAAGATTTTTGTCGGAATGATAAATGCATTTTTATTTTGATTGAAAAACTCAAGAATATTAACATTTAACACATCCTTATGGGTTTCAGACTTTTTAATAATTCGATAAAATGCATCTAATTTAAACTTAGAATTTTCCAATTCATCTTCGGTTGGGTAAAATATCACAATAGTTTTAAATCCTTTTTCTTTACCAATACTCGAAATGTTTTCCAATACTGAGGAAATCGTATTGGCGGCATCATTGGCCCTTTTGTCAAATTCTTTCTGGCTTAAAAATATTTCTGGATAGTCATACAAAATAGTGCATGTCGCCCTATACAAATAGCTCCAAGCATAAAAATAATATCCAAGAGGGTGACTTATAAGATTGTATGATTTACTGCTTTTTATATTATTACTTCTTCTTTCTATTAGATCAATAATGTCATTTGTGCCAATACTGATTACTACGAATTCAGGGCTTAGGTCTAAAAGCAGTTTTTGCATCAAATTGTATTCTTCAATTGGGTCGAATCCCGATATTCCTGCATTTACAACAACGTATTTTTTGTCGATTGAATCATTCAACTTTTTCTCCAGAATTCGTTGCCAAGTAGAATCTTGCGAAGTGCCAACTCCTTCTGTAAACGAATCGCCTATTGTAAGAATTAAATTTTTATTTTTCAAAAGTTCATTGAGATTTGATCTTTCCCTTAAACCATATTCGTTGTATTTGTGCACATATTTAAAATCGCAGGTTTCAAAAAGATACTCGATATTTGCTGGATGTGTGTTTAATTCATTATTATCTGAACCGTAGTAATACTTATGTTTTAATTCGGAAAAACCATCGGCAAAAGGAGATATATAAAACCATCCATAGTTGGTCTCGCTATACGATTGGTATTTTTTTGTGGAATAGCGTAATCCAAGGTCGAGTAGTAGTAGAAACGCGAAAATCAAATAAATCGAATAGCGAAAATACTTAAGAGATTTAAAATATGCAGGAGTTTTTGTTTTTTTTCTTTTCCATAATCGGTAAATGGATACAATACAAATGGCTATTGCCGGGTAGAAAAGAATGGTTGTAAAAACCCAACTTCTTCCCAACACAAGCAATGCTATATGAATTATCAATAAGCAACTAAAGATAATTCCGGCAGCCATTCTAATTATTTTACTATACTTTAACAAATTACCAAAGTTTCGTAAAGTCGAATTTGATTTTCTCTTTCTCTATCCAATAACTATCTAATCTTAATGCGCTTATGCTTTTTTTCTTTGCAAAAAGTTTGTGCAAAAGCGAGAATGGAAATAAAAAAGTATAAAATATTAAACTTAAAACTATTTTAGAAACAAAAAAACCCATTATTTTTCCAATGCCTTGCCATAAAAATGAGATGTAATAATCTAGAGGTTTTATTATTGAAATAGCTATTCCAAGACTTGCCGCTATATAAAAATACACATAATTTTCACTAATGATTCCAGCTATTATTAAAGCTGAAATAATTACTAGGCAATCGGCAGTATTTCGTTTTTTATCTTTAATCATTTTTATTGAAGAACATAAATTGAACTCCTGAGAATACTTTTATTAATATCGTATATCTTAATTAAAACAGTGTGTAAACAAATGGGGCAACACTACTTGACCCCCCAAAAATAACTAAAATGCCCACCAAAAGCAAAATTATTATCATTGGAATAAGCCAGAATTTTTTTCTCTCTTTTAAAAAATTCCAAATATCTTTTAAAAATTCCATGTTAATCGGGTTTAAATTTCTCGTTAAATAAATTTGAATTTATATTTTGTTTTTCTTTTATGAATACATAATTCTGCAAAACTAAGACATCCATTTCTGTCCTCATAAAACATCTAAATGCATCATCGGGAGTGCAAACAATTGGCTCTCCACGTACATTAAAACTTGTATTTACAATTAGCCCTGTTCCTGTTAATTCTTTAAATTTAGAAATCAAAGCATGATAGTCTGGATTTGTTTCTTTGTGCACAGTTTGAAGTCGTGCAGAAAAGTCACAATGTGTAATTGCTGGAACCGTTGAGCGTTGAATATAAAGTTTAGACATTACATCCAAGTCATCATAGTTTTCAGGCAGGTTTTTTCTAATATCATTCGCCACATCAGCTATTAGCAACATGTATGGGGAACTTACATCTATGTCGAAATATTTTTTTGTATCTTCAAATAATACTGAAGGGGCAAAAGGTCTAAATCCTTCACGAAATTTAATTTTAAGATTTAATTTTTTCTGCATTTCATGATTGCGGGCATCGGCTAAAATGCTTCGGTTTCCTAATGCTCGTGGTCCAAACTCCATTCTGCCTCTAAACCATCCAGTTACTTTGCCTTCAATAAGTTTATTTGAAACAAAATCGAAAAGCTGATTATTGTCTTCGAAATATTCGAAATCTGCTCCATATTTTCTTGCAACTTTAAGCACATCATTATCTGAAAATTCTGGACCTAGGAATGCTCCTTTCATTTTGTCCGATTCCGTTTTTAAAAGTGGAATGTTTTTATGAATGTGAGCAAAAGCCAAAGCTGCACCAAGAGCTCCACCTGCATCCCCTGCAGCAGGTTGAATGTAAATGTTGTCGAAAATATTTTCTTTCAGTAGAGCCGAATTTGCTACACAATTTAGTGCAACGCCTCCTGCTAGGCAAAGGTTTTTATGCCCGGTAACTCGTTTTGTCTCACGAGCCATGTTAATTACAATTTCTTCAGTTATTTGCTGAATTGCCAATGCAAGGTCGGAGTGATGCTGTTGTATAGAATCAGATGGATTACGTTTTTTAAATCCAAACAATAATTCCCATTTCTTAGTGCGAATCATTTTTAAACCTGTAGCAAATGAGAAATATTTCATTTCCAATTTTATGCTTCCATCTGGTGTAATATCAACAAAATTATCTTTTATAATTTTTTTATAAATTTCAACTTGTTGTGAGCCATGATTACCATAAGGAGCTAGTCCCATTAGTTTATATTCGCCACTATTTACCATAAATCCTAAAAAATATGTAAAAGCCGAATATAATAGTCCTAGTGAATTTGGATAATGCAATTCCTGCACAATTTCCAATTTATTTCCATTCCCCGAAGCAATAGATGCAGAAGCCCATTCGCCCATCCCGTCCAAAGTTAATATAGCGGCAGAATCAAATCCTGATGGGTAATATGCCGATGCGGCATGGGAGAGGTGATGCTCTGAAAAATATAATTTCAATGTTTTCTTGTCGTACTTACCAATTTTCTTTAACTGGGAATGTATTTCATCTTTAATGAAAAGTTTTTCCTTTACCCAAACTGGAATTGATTTTACAAAAGAAACTACTCCACGAGGCGCAAAATGATAATAAGACTCTAGCAGTCTTTCAAACTTTAAAAATGGTTTTTCGTAATAAACTACATGCTCAAGTTCTGAAAGCGAAATGCCAGCTTCTTCTAAGCAATACTTAACGGCGTTAGTAGGGAAATTTTCATCTTGTTTTATCCTTGTAAAGCGCTCCTCTTGTGCAGCTGCAATAATTTCATCATTGTAAATAATGCAAGCAGCAGAATCGTGGTAATATGCCGAAATTCCGAGTATATACATTATCTTACAACAATTTCTGTGATGAATCTCCTGCCTAGCTCTTTGTTAATCCGCCTCACAAGTTCTGACTTAATTAGCATGAGTTCGCTACGTAAAATGGAAGAATTAAGACTTACGAAAAGTGAGGAATTTGAAACATGTAATTCTGTAGTCGCTTTAGCAATGTGATAGCCTGCAACATCATTCCAGATAGTTTTTATCCTAATTTTATCAATTCCATCTTCGAGCTTGTTAGCAGAAATTGATTGTTTTATTAAATCACTAAGCTTGGTTGTTTCTGATCTTCTCATTTTGCGACTAAATATTTCATTACAAAGATGGTAAAAAAAAACAGTAGTGAAGTATATAGATTGCTTTTTTTATTCACTGGGTTCTCTAAATTGAATACAGATTGCGTTTTTCTTAAAAAAGCAATAATTATTAAAGCCTAAATTTCAAAGTAGAAATAAGTTTTAATTAAAATTGTTGTAAATTTGTAAAAATTACTATTATGAAAAATAAGAATTATTTATTAATTGTTAGTGTTGCATTACTTTTAACTGCAATGTTTACAGCTTGCGACAAACCAGAAGAAAGTGAAATCGTTTATCAGTCGGTAAATAAGAACTATATTTTGTCAACCGATTACGATGCAATGAATAGCACCGATTCTGTTTCGGCACAGCATGTTGATAGTATTTTAAATGGTTTGCTTGATGCTGAACTTGTGTCAACTGGTTTTATTCGTTTTGATTTGGATGGAGATCAGGCTTCAGATATTGCATTTGAGATTATTGACTTGCAACCATTCAATAATAATAACTTGCCAGAATCTTATGATTCCTTAGCTGTTTCAGCTCATCCAATATCTGTGGGAGTTCTAGATAATTCAACATATAAATATGCAGATGCTCTTGATGCAGATGCAATTGTAAATAGTGCAGGGAATTGGACAAATGAGTATGTTGTATTGGGTACATTTATGCATTCGGGTCAATTTAATGGTCATGGCGAGAAATATTTGGCAGTTCGATTGAATGGCGAAAATGACTTTAAATATGGTTGGATAAAAATCTATATTTCTGAGCATAACGATACTCTTAAAGTTATAGAATATGCGTACAATAAAATTGAAGGATCTCAGATTAGGGCGGGACAAAAGGAGTAGGGTTGGTTTAACTATTCTTTAGTCTTTCAGTTCAAGGGTATGGGTGTCAAATAAATTATATTCGAGCTTCGTTAAAGCTACTTGCATTGGTTTATAGCTATTTGAAATGTAAAGGGCAAAAATATGCTTATGTATGAAATGTTTCTATATCTATGACTGACAAGATTTAGTTGGCAATAATTTTAAATAAATCAAAAAAAACATGAAAAAACTACTTATTTTGTTTGCGTTGCCTTTCGTTTTATTTAGCTGTGATGCATTAACTGGAGAAGAAATTGGAAGACTTAAAATAAATAAAGTTTCTACCGATGGAAATTTGGCAGTAGAAGAAACAGTTTTAGATTTAAAGAAAGGAGATAAAATTTCTATCTGGTCTGATATGGATATGAAATATGAAGGAAGTGTAATTCTGTCATTTAAGCTCGAAATTTTTAAAGATGGAGAACCTTATCAAGAGTTTAATATTGATCCAATGGAAAAAAGTATTACTATAAACGAAGTTAAATCTGTGCTGAGTACCACAAATTGGAAATTCCTAGGAAAAAATAAAGACTTTAAAGTTGAGGAGGATGGCAAATATACATTCAAGGCCTTTTTGGAAGCGTCGAATAATTCTAGTTTAAAAATTGATAAAGCTGAATTGGTTTTTAAGAAAAAAGACTGAGGATTGTTGATTTTGATTTAAAAATATGAAAGTTAAAATTGGTAGATATGCAAAATTATTATTGGCTTAAATATTTATTTCTAGTTACTTGCAGTTTATTTGGGATTTCGAGTTTTTCTCAGACTGGAACTATTTTGTGTCAAGTAAAATATAAGTTAGGTAATAATACAGAAGTCGTTCCATTTGCTAATATTAGAATTATAAATACAGAAATTAGAACAAGTACTGATTTTCTTGGAGTTTTTAAAGTTGATTCTTTACCAGTAGGTACGTATTATCTGATTGCATCATATATACAAATTGATCCTGTGTTAAAAAAGGTAGAAGTTCTTAAGGATTCTATTGTTGAGATTGAACTAGAATTTATTTGCCGTTATAATAAAAGCGAAAATGACAAAACTTGTCCTATCTGTAATAAATCAGATATGGTCGTTCCAGAGGGTTATTCTCTGGAAATAAAGAGAAAGCCCAAAAAACGTATTTTCAGTAGCGATGCTAAAATTCAAATTGATACAACTTTTCATTCTGCAGGAACAGATGAAAGGCCGCCATGTTATCCGCATTGGTATTGCAAGCGAGATGGAATAGTTTTTTAATGTTTACAAGCTTATTTAAAAATCCTAAATTCAGGTTTATTAGCTGTTCCTGTGATTTTTAGCAGATATGTATTCCGGTTTTCTTTCTCAGGAATTTCTTTCTTGGAACTCTCAGAGAACATCGATATAAGAAATTTAATTTTAGAGCTCATATATTTGTCTGGCATATCAATCAAAGCCGAAAAAAGTATGCTGTCGTTTACAATATTGTAATCTCCTTTCACATTAATTTCTGCATCATTTATGTAGAGTTTTATCGGTTGCAGTTTAAGTAGTCCATTCTGTAATTCAGCAATAAGTTCGGTATTAGCAATTGCCAGATATTCTACGTCGAGTTCGTACTCTTGAAATAAACCGGTTTTTAACTTAAAATTTTCAATCCGAAGACTGTTTGTTCCTTTACTTTCTTTAATTGACGTAGAGTCGTTTCCAAGATAAAAAGTGTTGTTAAAATCGAAATTAATCAAACCACTAATATCTGTTGCCGAATCTGCAAAGAAATTTAAATCAAGATCTTGTAAAATGAGTGAGCTTTTTATAATCGAATTGTTTTCATTTCGCTTGTAATTGAGTTTGCCGAAAAGCTGTCCATTACCAATCTCAACTGTAAATTTGGAAATTTCAAAAATGTCGGGATTGTACATAATTTCTGCTTCAAGTTTTGTAAAAGCTTTTGTGCCAGCAATTATTGAATCAATTTTTATCGAAATATTTGTTTCGGTCTTTTTCGGGAATTGAAAATCTGCAGGTTTTGAATTAAAATTTTTAATATCTCCAATGCTTCCAATATCTTGCTTATCAGCAATTTCGGGTATTTTTATGTATTCAATGTCTGCAGAAATATTTTGTTGTAAATATCCTGATTTGAAATAATTCTGAAATTCGCTAAGCTGGTAATTTATATTCCCTTTTACAATGTCAGAAACTAAGGAACTACTAAATTCTAACATGTCTTTGTTGCAATTAATGCTAAATTCGGGAACTGAGAAATATTCTGAAGTTAGTATCACATTAGAATAATAGTTTCCAGTTAAGTTATTCGATTTGCTAGTAATAACACCATTTAAATTTGAGTTGGCGGCTATGCCAAACTCTGTCATAAATGTTTTGTCGCTATATATTTCATCCAGAACACCTGTGCTAAATACTCCAGAAATATCTGATAATGCTGTAAAAATAGTATCGTCGAGTGCAAATTCAAAATTTCCGCTGAGCTGTTTATCATCAGAAATTAAAAATATTTTATCTGATGAGAGTCTTATTGAATTGTCAACAGAGTTAAAGAAATCTATTTTTAAATCGAAATCTGCGAATATGCTTTTATTATTATTTTGATTGATTAAGATTACACTATCTGCTAAGATTTTTGCAGCAAAGTTTGTTTTTTTTGTTGAATTAAAAATGCCAAATGACGAAACTTCAACACTTAATTTTCCTTTACTTGCGACATCTGTAACTTTCGGTAAATTTGCCAAATCAGCTTCTATTTTTAAAGTAGATTCCTCAATTGAAAGACTGTCTAAGTCTAGGTTCAGATTGAGATTAATCGGGAATCCATCTATTGAAAACACTGCTTCGGAATTGATTTTATTTTCGTTATTGCATAGCTTTCCGTTGAGCGAAATTGTTTTTTCTCCCCAGTAATCTGCAATGGCAATGAAATCAGATGTGAATTCGCAATTAATTATTCCTAAATCTTTTTCTTTTTCAGATTCTACCTTAATGTTTATTTTACTAATTAATTGAATAGTGTTTGACTTTCTGTCAATGTTCTCAATTTGTCCGTTACTTATTATAATATTTTTTACAAAAAGACTGAAATCATCGCTTATGCTATCTTTTTCAGTTTCATTATTTTTGATAAGAATATTTGTCCAACAGTTTGAGCCACTTGCTGATACGATATTTTTAAGTTTAATATTTTGAATGTTTAATTCCTCAAATTCAAGGTTTTTCGCTTTCAAATCAAAAGAACTAGGCTTAATAATAAGCTTGTCGATAAGTAAAAGCGTGTCTTTTGAAAATTCGTTTTTGCCAATTATAGATAAATTGAGAATCTTAATTGAACCAGAAAAGAAATTTACTCGTACTTTTTCTATTTTAACTTTTGCATTAAGCATTGAGTTAAAACTTTCCTCCATGTTGTTGCGGAGGAAGTAGTTTAACCATACATTAAATAAAATCAGTATTGCAAGTATTCCTGCAATACTGATTAAAGTAATTTTATGCCAGCGTTTAAGCCTAAATTTCATTATGTTTTAGTAGAATAGCTGCTTTTTGCTTGTGTTTCTCCATTCAGCATCGTATTTACTGTCGGAAAAATAAATAATTACATCTGCATCGTATTTTGAGTCAACAAAATAAATAAGTTTTTTTGCATCGTACTTCGAACTGCAGAAATACCACAAACCTTTGTTGTCGGTTGCATCATACTGAGAATCGCATTTGTACACTACAAGGTCGGCATCGTATTTACTGTCAGCTACCCAAACTTTAATATCTGCGTCATATTTTGAATCGCAAGAATAAACCTTTTGTCCAAAAGAGTTAAATGTCAGAAACATTAATCCCGAAAAAGCAATAATTTTGAAAATACTTTTCATCATAGTAGTTTTAATTTTTAATTAAATTTAATACATCAACGATTGTTTCGACGAATTTTTCCATCCAGCATCACTTTTGTATTCAGAAAAATAAATTACAAGATCAGCATCGCTTTTATAATCGCAGAAATAGATTTTTTTCTGTGCATCGCTTTTGTAATTGCAGAAATACCATAGGCCTTTGTTGCCAGAGGCATCGCTAGAATAATCACATTTGTAAACAACAAGGTCTGCGTCGCTTTTATATTGAGCTACATAAACCTTAACATCAGCATCGCTCTTGTATTCGCAACTATAAACTTTTTGTGCAAATGCCGAACTGCTTAGAAAAAGCATAACTGATACAAAACTGAAGAATAATAATTTCTTTTTCATGATCTAATTTTTTTAGTTAACGGTTTCTACTATCAAAAATTCTGCCTAATTTTTTGCTAAGATAATAATTTAATGTTCACTAGTAATAAATAGGATTATAATAGTTTTTTAAAAAGTAATACCAATGCCCAAATTCATGGTTGACACTAAAATATTATCAGTAAAAGATGAAACATTCCAAATGTATTTTTCAAATCCATCTTCCATTACAATAAAATAATGTTGTTTTTTATATTCAACATAAGAAGGTGCAATTTGGTAATTAAGAAATATCTTTAAAGATGATCTGTCAGATATTTTCTGGCTAATAGAAACTTCTGGGATAAAGCAGAATCCAAATCCAATACCTTTTTTATACTTGTCACCACCTATTACTGAGCCATTTTCATAAACTAAATATGTGATTTTTGGCCTGTTTAAAGTTAATAATCCAATGCTTAAGCCTGCTTCAATTCTAGTATCTTCAGTTTGGTAGTAAATATAAGGGCCAATACCAAAATTTATATTTGTCCAGCTTTTTACACTTAGTGTATTTCCTGAAGAATCCCAATTGTTAGAATAAATTGCATTATCGGCAGGGTTAATAAATGCCGACGCCAAATATTTAAAGCCCACATGACTTTTTAAATCATTTTTTGCTGCTATAAATAGCGAAATCCCACTTAATGCATAAGCGGTATTGTCGAATCCAGGAGAATAAAGATAGCTGCCTGTCGGTTTGCAAAAACCAACTCCTATTTCAAAAGAATATTCACTTTTAGTGCTATCATTCTGCGTTTGCGAATATGCATTATTTGACAAGATAACTAGAATTGCAAAAATTAATATATGGGAATTTATTTTCATTTAAAAACCATTTATATTAAAGTACAAAGTCGGTAATAATAAAAGAAATCCAAGAACAAATAGAATGAGTATGAGCTTCCAAATGAATTTAAACCAAATGTTATAAGGAATTTTTGCAATGCCAAGACAGCCAATAAGCACCCCTGACGCTGGAGTAATCATATTTGTAAATCCATCGCCAAATTGAAATGCCAAAACAGTTGATTGACGTGCTATGCCAATAAGGTCGGAAAATGGTGCCATAATTGGCATTGTTAGTGCTGCTTTTGCCGAACCAGATGGAATGATAATATTTAACATTGTTTGAATACCATACATAGAACCCAAAGATGCTTCTTTTCCGAAATTTTGCATGGCTTCAGACATTCCATACATAATTGTATCAACAATTTTACCATCTGTTAAAATTACTATAATTCCACCTGCTAAACCAACAATAAAAGCAGCAGAGAAAATGTCTTTTGCTCCTTCAATAAACAATTTGGTAATTTCATTGGCCGATTTATTCATAGCAATTCCCGAAGCAATTCCCATTGAGAAGAATAATGCTCCAATTTCCATAACATACCAGTCGTAACCCATAACGCCAACAATCAAAAAGACCACAGTAAAAGCCAGTAGGGTTAAAATGTAAAAATGTACAGATTTGCGTAATGCAAAATATGATATTAATGCAAAAAATAACGTAGATACTGGTAGGGCAGGGAAATGAAAATTGGAATTACCAACTTTTAATACCGAATCGGGATAATAAGCTGAAAATAAAACAAGAACAATAAGAACTAATACATAACTTATCCAAGCACTTAAAGGCGTGTAATACTCTATTTTTGCATCAGCCGCAACTTTGTTTTTCTTCCAATAATCATCCACACCATAACTCAAACTTTTTTCAGGATTACGCTTTACTTTACGAGCATAAACCAATATAAATGTAAATCCTATAGCATTAATTATTAACCAGCAAATTAATCTGTATTCCCAACCGCTAAAAACCGGTAGGTCTGACAATCCCTGAGCGATACCAATAGTAAATGGGTTTAATATTGCTCCTGCAAAACCTAAATGAGCAGCAACATAAACCAGGCAAACACCAACAATTGAATCATATCCCATTGAGATTGCTAATGGAACTAGAACGATAACGAAAGCAATAGTTTCTTCACTCATTCCGAATATAGCACCAAATAAACTAAACATGGTCATTATTAGAACCATAACAATATTGTCAACTCCGATTTTTCGAAGAAATCTATGCTTTTCGAGTTTTTTTGTTGCGATTATAAAAGTTATAATTCCAGCGTCTAGAGCTTTACTGGCATTCAAAATCCAAAATGCACCACCAATTAATAGAATAAAAACAATTATGTGTGATTGTGCTACAAAGCCATTGTAAATAGAAGTAAATACCTGCCAAGTTTGTGGTTCAGAATCTACTTTGTGAAAAGAGTTTTCTACGATAACAGTTTTTTCTTTACCGTTTTCCATGGTTTTTTGAGCTCGGTCAAATTCACCTGATGGAATAATCCAAGTCATCACAGCAGAAATTATTACTATGAGAAAAACAATTACGTAGGTATGCGGAACTTTTTTAAACATGCTTGTAAAATTTTCCGCAAAATACAAAAGTAAATTGAAAGTAAAAAAAAAGGTTTGAAGACGGAAGACGGAAGACGGAAGACGGAAGACGGAAGACGGAAGACGGAAGACGGAAGACGGAAGACCGAAGACGGAAGACGGAAGACCGAAGACCGAAGACCGAAGACGGAAGACGGAAGACCGAAGACGGAAGACGGAAGACGGAAGATCGAAGACCGAAGACCGAAGACGGAAGACCGAAGATCGAAGACGGAAGACGGAAGACGGAAGACCGAAGACGGAAGACGGAAGACCGAAGACGGAAGACCGAAGGGGGAAGATGGTCAGTCCGATGGGGTGGAGGCGGACGAAGCAACTGCTGCAACTGCGTATCCAACTTCGGTCTTCGGTCTTCCAGCCTCCTTCGGTCTTCGGTCTTCGGTCTTCTAGCTCCCAGCCTCCTTCGGTCTTCCAGCCCCCAGTCTTCTCATACAAAAACATTTTTAACAATACAATCCGCTATTTTATATTTTTAAACACCTTTTTCATGCTTAAATTTTTAATATTTTTGCCACACCTAAACAAACCGGCAATGGAAACAATAAATTTTAAGGAGACGCACAAAAAGGTAGAGGAGGTTCTTAATGAGTGTAAGAACGTAATTATTAATGCTGATCGAAAGCGATTGATTGGAGATGCTGTTAGCAATAGCGAATGTCTAGTTGCAAAATCTGGCACTTTGGCTACTTGGACAGATCCCGATTCAACAGGCAGAAGTCCTAAAGACACTGTTATTGTTAAACGCCCAGAAAGTCAGATTTATATCGATTGGAATTCTCCAAATAATCTCCCGATTACTGATTTAGTTTTTGAAGAGGTTTTTCAAGATGCTATGGATATGATGAGTAAGCATAATCGTATTTATGTAAATGATCGAGTTATAGGTGCAGATTCCGAGTATGCTCTTCCTGTTAAAGTTGTAACTAGTCAAGCATTAACTTCTGTTTTCGTAGATAATATGTTCAGAAGTATTCCTGACGATTTACAAAGAAGTTGTTTCTCTGATAAACCATTTTTTCTTATTGCTTTGCCATTCAATAAACTTGATCAAACAAAGTATGAGTGGAAATTACGCAAATTGCCAAATGGGAAATCTACGGATAAGATTGTTGTGATGGATTTTGATCGTCGTATTGGCATCGTAATCGGAACATCATATCTTGGTAGTGTTAAAAAGTTAATGTTTACGGTAATGAATTATTACCTGCCATTTGAAAACGTTCTGCCTTTACATTGTTCTGCAAATGAAGGCGCAGATGGTAAAACAGCATTGATTCTTGGTTTATCAGGGACAGGTAAAACTACATTATCTGCCGATCCACGCAGAGCTTTACTTGGAGATGATGAACACGGCTGGAGCGAAACAAGCGTGGCTAATTTTGAAAATGGTTGCTATGCAAAAATGATAAATATTAATCCAGAAAAAGAACCTGAGATTTACCGAGCTGTTTTGCATCCTGATTATTATCTAAATCACGGTTCAATCGTTGAAAATGCAATGATTTATCCTCACGGAGAGTTCGACTTTAACGACGAAAGATTAACTCCGAACTCAAGAGCTTCATATCCGCTATCATTTTTAGATAATATCAAAGAATCTAGTGTTGGTGGGCATCCTTCTACTATTTTGTTTTTAACAGCAGATGCTACTGGCGTATTACCTCCTGTTTCAAGATTAGATAGAAATCAAGCAATGTTATGGTTTCTTATGGGATATACTTCTAAACTTGCTGGAACCGAAACTGGTGTAGTTGAACCACAATCAACTTTCTCTAGATTTTTTGGAGCTCCTTTTATGCCATCATTACCTAAAGTTTATGCAAAAATGCTTGGTGATAAAATGGAAGAACATAATACTTGTGTTTACCTTATCAATACTGGCTGGTCTGGTGGAAAATATGGTGTTGGAAAACGCATAGATTTGAATTATACTCGTGCAATGGTAGAAGCTGCTCTTAATGGAGATCTTAAGAATGTGGAATGTGAATACAATAATCTTTTCCATTTAAATGTGCCTAAATCTTGCCCTGGCGTTCCTTCCGAAATGCTTATACCTGAAAATACATGGGCTAATAAAACTGAATATCAAAAAACTGCGGAAAATCTTGCAAAACAATTCTCTGACCATTTTGATAATGCTTATGGTAGAAACGATATTTCTCCTGAGATTAAAAAGAACTGTCCAGGTAAATAATAATTGAAATTTTCAAAGATAGGCTGATTTAATTGTCAGCCTTTTTTGTATCTTGCGTTTTGTTTTTATAATTATTAAGTGATACAATTATCTGACAGGAAAAAATCTTTTTGGCGTCTTATAACTGGGGTGCTCATATTAATACTTGTGCTTATTATTTTTTGCTCACTTTATTTGGGTAATATAAATATTTATGGGAATTTAAAGATTTATGTTTATCAAAATAATAAATCTGTCTCTGATAGTGTTGAGTGCACCGGAATAAGTATTTTTAACAGAGAATTTACTTTAGAAAAAAATGATAGCTGCTTTGTTATTCCTAATTATTCTTATTTTAATCATTTGTGTATCGACTTAACAAAGACAGATAAAAGTGTGCCGGTTAAAATCGTAATTAAGGATGAGCACCAAAAATTATTCGAGAAGTCGGTTGCCAAAAAAGGAGTTTTAATTGTTAATGATTTAAATTATAATCATAATTTATTTGAGAAAATACTTTCGCTGGATTATTATGTCTCAAAAAGATTAAAAAAAATATTAGTTTGCATCCAATTTATTTTGATACTGAGTGTTCTATTATTAGTCATTAAGAAGAATATAAAATCTCTAGTTAATATCTCATTGCTAATTTCTTTTGGTTTTTTTGAATTGTTCATTTTTCAATTATTTATTAAAGAAAAAATATTATTATGGTCTGGGTTTTTCCTTCTCTTTGCGGTTAGCATTTGGTTGATTTTAATACTTTACAAATTAATTAATAAAGAAAATAAACAGAATTTATTGACAGTTTTTGTAAGCATATTGGTGGGCTTACTTATGGCAGAGTTTGTCTTGAGGATATTAGGTGTAAATGTTACTTCTTTTGAAAAACGATTTGGATATTATGAATCTATTCAATATAAAAATAGAATAGTACCTTATGATATTAAAGAAATATCTTCTGAATATCATTTGACGAATTCTGAGTTTGATTACAAACGTGTTTCAAATTCTATGGGTTTGTCGGGTGAAGAAATAAAAGCTGAAAAAGCAGATGGTGAGTTTCTAATTATTGGGCTAGGAGATTCTTTTACTGAAGGAGATGGTGCTCATGCCGATTCGACTTGGCTAAAGTTTTTAGAGCGAAAATTGCCAGATAACGATTCTGTAGATTACAGATTTATTAATGCCGGAATTTGTGGGAGCGATCCGATATATGAATATAAGTTGCTAAAAGATAAGCTTGTTGGTTTTAAACCCGATTTAGTTATAGTCGCATATGGATATGAGATGATTGATCTGGAAACTAGAGGTGGTTTTGAACGATTTGAAACGATGAAGACTCCACTAGAAGAACATTGGTGGAAACCTGTTTATTCGGTTTCTTTTGTAAGTCGTTTGTTGGTTCATAACTTATTGGGATACAATGACTTGCTAATGACTGATGCTGAATTTAATGCTGCTTATAAAAAAGCGTTGACTGATTTAAAACAATCTTTAGTTAAGTTTCAAGATTTGGCAAATTCTAATGATTTTGAACTGCTAATTGTGTTTTATCCACAAAAAAATGAAATCGATAATGGCCAATTTGTCGATAATTATCCATTAGTTCAATTTGCAAATGAAAAAGGAATAAACAATTTAAATTTGCTAAAATATTATCTTGGAATTGAAAAAATAAATCAGGACAATTCTCAAAAATATTACTGGAAAAAAGATGGACATCATAATGCCGCAGGTTATGAAAAATTCGCAAATGGAGTGCTTTGGAAGCTAAAACAAATGACTATTTTACCGGAGTAATATTACTTAAATGTGAGAAGTTTGCTGGTGATGCAGATTCAAAATCAACATCTAATTCAACAATCCCATTATTACCAACATTCACGTTTATTGGAAAACCTTGTAGCATTGCGCCAACTTTTATTCCTGCATCGTGCCCAACTTTTATTCGCATACGTTTCGCACCATTTTCCTTGCCAGCTTTAATAAGATTTATTGTTGCATCAATCTGTTTTTCAGTAGATAATTCTGGACTTAGTGCTTTAAATATTAGCCAAGGCAAAGGTGCAACTATCCACCCATATTTTTTCGCAAGTTCAACTGCTGTATTTAAGCCTTTATAGGTGGTTAAATCATAAGTGGTTTCCATAATTTTTTTCATATTATACAAATATAAGAACTTTAAGTAAAATTATTGAGCTTAATATAAAATTTTCTTATCAAAAACTTTTTTTATCTATTTCTTGTTATATTTGTAACAACCATAATATTGAAAAATGAAAATAAGTAATTTTTTTCTGTTGACGTTTATTTTTGCTGCATTTTTTATTCCCAGAGCTTCGGGGCAGTTTAAAATAGATGCTTTTGCCGGAATTGCCAGTAATCCTGTTGATAATCCAGCTTTAATTACTATTGGTCATTCTCCGCAGTTCGAATATAACAGATTTTCTGTTTATTATGCAATGGATTTTAATCTTACAAACCGTGATAAAAAGGTAATAAATGATTTCTCGGCAGGTTTTGCATATAAATTTTTAATTAAAAACAGAACTTTAAAAACTTCATTATTTTATTGTTATAAACCAGTTAGCAGCATTTTGAACGTAAACAACGCGGGACTAAAAGTTGACTTTGCAACGGCAAAATGGAATTTTGTTTTGGGTAATAATTTTAATTTCTATAAATTTAATCAAAATGCTGCTGACGCTTACGGAATAACCGACAATCGTGTGCTCGTTGAGGCTGCAAATATTATGTATTCAATAAAATATAATTTTAGAGAAATTGGTAGCTTATGGAATGTTTATTTAAATCTTACTAATTTCGAAATGTTTATAATTGAACAGGAAATAAATCCGATGCTCGATCTTGGCTTTAACTGGAAACCTAAAGAAAAATGTCCAACTATTTTTGCTGACTTGTGGTACCAGACAGCTGGATTTAATAATATTAGAGTTAATTATTTTGGTGTTTTTTTTAGAACAGGACTATCATGGGAAATAAAATAAAAATATTTGCAATTTTTTGTTTGCCAGTCTTATTTCTGGTATGCGAACTCGATTTGTCGGGCTTGATTCGTTCTACCGACAGGGTAGAAAAAAGGTTTTCGCAATCGATGGAATATAATATGTCGCATCCTTATCAGAATATTGTTTCGGCGACAGACGAGTATAGTTTATTGATAGCTTCTGATCTTCATGTGGGCGGAATAGTAAATACTTCAAAATTGTTTGATTCTCTTGAAAATACTGATAATTTGGCTCTTATCCTAGCTGGCGATATTGTGACTGGAAAGAAAGAAGATTATGAAGTTTTTAAAGCCATGAAAGATAGCATCGTAAAACCACTTTTTCTAATTACAGGAAATCACGATTTGTATTTCGATGGCTGGAAGACATTCTACGAGTTTTTTGGTTCTTCCACTTACTATTTTACTGTTACAACTCCTGCAGGCTCAGATTTATATATTTGTCTTGACTCAGGCGGAGGAACTTTTGGTAAAAGCCAAATTGAATGGCTCGAAAAGTTACTAATCGATAGCCGCGACGATTACAGATATTGTACTGTTATTTCGCATGTTAATATGCTAAGAACTAGAAGAACAATAAGTGCAAATCCTTTAGTTGAGGAAGTTGCTTATCTTGTAAATTTATTCGCCGAACATGAGGTAAGTCTTGTAGTTAATGGACACGACCATGTTCAAGATGCAGTAGTATTTGGGAATACAACTTATCTAATTACAGATGCAGTTGTTGATTCTTACGAAAATGCTGGATATATTCAAGTTAGCGCTTACATAACAAGCTTGAATTACCAATTCGTTAGGTTTTGATTATTTTAACCCATCTATTTTTTTTAATTCAGACTCGTCAAGTTTCTGGCAATTATTAAGAATAAGAGTATTAAAATACATCTGAGCTGTAAATTCCAATACTTCCATTCTATCGAAAGCCTCGAAGAGCGTTTTTCCTAAACATATTGCACCATGGTTTTTCATTATTGCAGTGTTTGCATTTGTAAGCGATTCGGCACATGCTTTTGCAAGATCTTCAGTTCCCATTAGTTTATAATCAGTAAAGGCAATTTCGCCAAGAACATAACGCGCTTCGCCAGTCATAGAAGATTCGAGCTTGGCATTGGTAACGGCAAATGTCGATGCATAAACTGGATGTGCATGAACAATTGCAAAAACATCGGGACGAGTTTTGTAAATCTCGGCATGCATAGCAAACTCCATACTTGGCTTTAAATTAGGAGTGAGATTATTGCCATTTTCGGCAAAAACAATAATATTGTTCCATTTAATGCACGACTTGTCGGTTTGACTTGCTGTAATAAACATTAATCCATCCGCATTTTTCATACTTATATTTCCACCACTAGATGTGGTAAGTCTTTGTTTGTACAGTCTGCGCATTACTTTAGCAACAGCTTTTCTTTCTTCTTTAAATATCATCACTTAATAGTTTTTTAATAGATTCTTTGTCTGCTTTAATAATCCCTTTTTCTGTAATTATTCCTGTAATTAGCGATGCCGGCGTAACATCAAAAGCAGGATTTAACGCATCTGAACCCGGACTAGCAATTCGCATTTCTTCAATATTTCCATTTTTTAATTTACCAGAATAATACAAAACTTCGTCTGCACTTCTTTCTTCGATTGGAATTGAACTTCCAGTGGCGGTATTTTGGTCGATTGTACTTGTTGGTGCTGCAATATAAAAAGGAATTCCATAATATTTTGCAGCAATGGCTTTTTCTAGTGTTCCAATTTTATTTGCAGAATCGCCATTTGCAGCAATTCTATCTGCGCCAGTAATTATAATGTCTATTTTTCCAATCGACATATAATGTGCGCCAGCATTGTCGGGAATAATTGCATGTGGCACGCCATGTTGGTTAAGTTCCCAAGCTGTTAGTCTTGCACCCTGACTTCTAGGACGTGTTTCGTCAACATAAACAAAAATACTCTTACCAGCATCGTGAGCTGAATAAATGGGAGCAAGGGCAGATCCGTAATCTACTAAAGCCAACCATCCCGCATTGCAATGTGTTTCTATGCCAAAACCATCTTTTATTAAAGTATTTCCAAATTCACCAATCAATCGAGAGTGTTCAACACATTCGTCCGCAATAGCAAATGCTTCACTTATTGCAAATTCCTTAGATATTTTAGCTGCATCAAGAACTCGTTTTGTGGCATAAGATAAATTTACGGCAGTTGGTCTTGTTGCATCAACTTTCTGCTTAGCTTTTTTCAATTCTTCCACAAGTTGATTGTCGTCGCTTTCGTAAATTTTTTGCAACATTGCATATCCGCCTGCAGCTCCAATTGAACCAGCTCCTCGAGTAATCATAGTTGAAATAGCATCGCAGGTTTCGTCAATATTTTTGCAGTAATGTATCGCAAACTCAAAAGGAAGTTTGTTTTGCTCGATCATACACACAGTGCTGCCTTCCATCCATAGTGCACGATAATTTTTTATTATATTTTGTCCTTCCTGGTTGCTTTTTACTTTCATAAGTAATTGTTTTTAACATTGCTAGTTTTGCCAAAAGTAATAAAAATCAAGTGAATAAAATGAATTCTAAATGGCAAACTTCTTAATTATATAGCAAAAACCTCGCTATATTGTGAAAGTTTATAAGTTGAAGTCAATTGTTTTAAAAGAAGCAAATAAACATAATAATATGTGATTAGAATAACTATTTGTTATAATATATTGGGATTTGATATTCGCTTTAACATAATAATAAGTGATTACAATCACTAAATAACATAATATTTAGTTGATTTAGATAGCCTGAATGATTATTTAGTTGTTTAATTGCTAATTAAGATTACTGGTCAAAACTATTTTTTTGTCATCAAAGCAAGCGAAAATATTAATATTTTTCTTAGTTTTGATAAATAATTCGAAATGAAAAGGATATGAAAATAATCTCAATTTTTACACTTTTAGTATTAAGCTCAATTTTGTCTTTTGCTCAGACTAAAAATTATAATGAATTATTAACTGATTTAGTAAAACTTCCTGAGCTAAAGAATGCTTCGATAGCATTATATGCTGAAAATCTGAAAACTGGAGCTTTGGTTTTTGATTATAATTCACAGATAAGTTTAGCACCTGCTTCTGTTTTTAAAATTATTCCAACTTCTATGGCATTAGAACTTTTGGGAAGCGATTATAAATTTAAAACAGAACTAGCTTACAGTGGGACAATTTCTGCGGATGGAATTTTAAACGGAGACCTTTACATTATTGGTTATGGCGATCCTTGTCTTGGTTCGCAAAATTTTAGTACGCATTATAATGCCAATGGCGACATGTTGCAAAAATGGGCAAGTGAGGTTAAAAAGCTTGGGATTAAAAGTGTTAATGGTGATATTATCAGTGATATTTCGTATTTTGGAGAGATTTCCATTCCCGATACTTGGATTTGGGAAGATATTGCAAACTACTATGGTAATCCGGGTTCTTCGTTAAATTATATGGACAATCTTTATTACGTTCATTTTAAAACTGGAAATACAGATAAAAGTCCAACTTATATTACTAGAGTTGATCCATCCGATTTAGGTGTGACTTTCGACAATAAAGTACTATCATCTTCTACTACTGGTGATGAGTCATTCATATTTTACACTGATAATAAATCGGAGTGTGAAGTAAGAGGAACTTTGCCATGGAATAAATCTGATTTTACAATAAAAGGTTCTATTCCTGAGCCTGAAATTTATTTAGCAAAAAGTTTTTCCAAAGCACTTAAAGTAAGCGGGATTACAATAAAAGGGAAAGAGACGAAAACGTCAGATTTTGATTCCAAAATTACTCGCAAAGTTTTTCACACCACATATTCTCCCGAATTGCTAAAAATTGTAGAGGTGACAAATCTTAAAAGTTTTAATC
>JBBQCZ010000021.1:0-35576 GCA_038319215.1 Bacteroidales bacterium
GATTTCAACAGCTTTTGATGAAGAGGAAAAACATGCATCTTCAGATCTAATTTTAGGATGACACGAAGAAGGAATCTCCTCCCCGTAAACCTCTTTATAATGTTTTAAATTATCGCTAATAATTTTATCATCCTCACAGTGAGCAGCTGCAATTACCGTAGAGTTGGCAAGAATATTCTCAATTGCCTCATCTTTGTCAACCAAAAGATTTCCTGTTGACGAACCTAAAAACATCTTAACACCAGCAACAACCGACTTGTCCAACGAAACTATTTCGTCAATATTTTCATTTGTAGCACCAAGAAGAAAAGAATAATTGATTAGTGAATTTTTTGATGCAATTTCGAGTTTTTGGTGCAGCAATTCATTTGTTGTAGTTGAAGGATTCGTATTAGGCATGTCCATGAAAGAGGTAATTCCTCCAGCAGCTGCGGCTCTAGATTCAGAAAAAATATCTGCCTTATGGGTCAATCCAGGCTCGCGAAAATGCACCTGATCATCAATTACTCCGGGCAAAAGCCAAAGTCCTTCTGCATTTATTACTCTATCTGCAAAAGGCAATATGTCCAATGCACCATAAATTGCAGTAATAAATTTATCTTCAATAAAAACACTCTTCACTTCACTCTTTCCATCATTTATGACAAGTGCATTTTTTATTAAAATACTCATTTCGAAAAAATTAAATATACACGAAACTAATCAAAATTTAGCAAACTCAAAATTGATTTGCTCATTATTCCGATTAAAATTACTTTTGTACAAAATTAACAAATGCTTTTCAACTCAATTGATTTTGCAATTTTCCTACCAATAGTTTTCATATTATATTGGTTTGTGTGCTTTAAAAACTTAAAGTTGCAGAATCTACTTATTGTTGTTGCAAGCTATGTGTTTTACGGATGGTGGGATATTCGATTTCTATCGCTTGTGTTTTTTAGTACAATTATCGATTATTTTGTTGGCATTGGATTGGCTTCAAGCAATGATAATAGGAAAAGGAAATTATTTCTTGCACTTAGTTTAGTTATCAATCTTGGCTTACTAGGGTTTTTTAAATATTACAATTTTTTTGCTGAAAACTTTGCTGCGGCATTTACATTATTCGGCAAGCCAATGAGTGTTGGAAGTCTTAAAATTATTCTTCCAGTAGGAATAAGCTTTTATACTTTTCAAACTTTAAGTTACTCAATTGATGTTTACCGGAAAAAACTTGAACCAACAAAAGATTTTATATCTTTTTCGGCTTTTGTTAGCTTTTTTCCTCAATTAGTTGCTGGACCTATTGAGAGGGCATCAAACCTGCTTCCTCAATTCTACTCAAAACGCAAGTTTAGTTACACTCTTGCAGTTGATGGATTAAGACAAATTTTGTGGGGGCTATTTAAAAAAGTTGTAATTGCAGATAATTGTGCCGAATACGCGAATCAAATTTTTAATAACTCCGATTCCCTACCAGGAAGCACCCTTATGCTCGGGGCTATATTTTTTGCTTTTCAAATTTATGGCGATTTTTCTGGATATTCAGATATTGCAATTGGAACAGCTAAACTATTTGGCTTTAATTTGATGCAAAACTTTGCATTCCCATACTTCTCAAGAGACATTGCTGAATTTTGGCGTCGTTGGCACATTTCACTTTCTACATGGTTCCGCGATTATCTTTACTTTCCTTTAGGTGGAAGCAGAGGTACAACATTTAAGGTTTTAAGAAATACGTTTATTGTTTTTGTTGTAAGCGGCTTTTGGCATGGTGCTAACTGGACTTTTATTGCCTGGGGACTCTTAAATGCAATTTATTTTATTCCGCTTTTGCTCACAAAAAACAATAGAAAAAACATTGAAATAATTGGATACAACAAACGTTTTCCTGCTTTTCGTGATTTTTTTTCCATGATTTTCACTTTCATAATTACTTGCATAGCTTGGATATTTTTTAGAGCCGAAAACATAACACATGCTTTTAGTATTTTTAAAAAGATTTTTTCAAAATCATTTTTTGTTTTACCTAAATTTGATGACCCCAAAAAGACTAATGCATTCCTGATAATTATTTTGCTTTTTATTATTACAGAGTGGTTTGGACGTAGAAATAAATATGCACTTGAATTTGCAGCGTTTAAGCAAAAAAGAGTTGTAAGATGGGCGCTTTATATTTTTATAATATTTCTGATTGGCATGTTTATGCAAACTGAGGAAACTCCTTTTATTTATTTTCAATTCTGATTATGCATAGAGAAATTTTGAAATTGATAAAAACTTTATCCATATTCTTGTTAGTAGCAAGCATATCATACATATTACTGATTTGTTTTTGGGGCGGAGTTATGCCAGAACAGTTTAAAAAAAATCTCAATTATAAAATTGGGATGGGCGGAAACTTATTTACACGACTGAATGAAGTAAAAAACTTTGGAAAGGTTGACATCGTTTTTCTTGGCTCTTCGCATGCTTATCGTGGATTTGATCCACGAGTTTTTAAACAACATGGCTATTCATCATTTAATCTTGGTTCGAGCTCTCAAACTCCAGTTCAAACGCTAGCATTAACAAGGCGATATATCGACATCTTAAATCCGAAAATTGTAATTTACGAAGTGTATCCTGGTTCTTTTACTGGCGATGGGGTTGAGTCTGCCTTGGATTTGATTGCAAATGACAAAAACGATTTCGAATCATTAAAAATGGCTTTAAAAATAAATCATTTAAAAGTTTACAACACACTTATATACGGTATTTTTAGTGATATTTCAGGATTAAATAATAGATTTATGGATACCGCTACAGTTCGAAGCGATAGGTATATTTCTGGAGGATATGTTGAAAGCGATGTAAAGCTTTATAAACATGAGAAGCAAGCATTAAAGAATCTCGAATTTAAGGATTTGCAATTTAATGCTTTCGATGAAATTTGCAAAGAATTAAAAAACCGCAACATTCGTTTGATACTAGTAGAAGCACCTGTTGGTAAAGAGTTTTACAAAGCATATCGCAACAAAGAAATATTTAATGAAAAGATGAAATCAACAAATGAATATTATAATTTTAATGATATAATGGAAGTTGACGATTCATTGCATTTCTTTGACGCACATCATTTAAATCAGAATGGGGTTGAACTCTTCAATGAAAAACTTATTGAAATTGTGTTAGACTCAAAATAACAAACTTACACGTCCCTCCTTCTTTCTTTTTTTTCAGAAACTTCACGCTTTAATTGCAATCTTTTTTCCTTAGATGCTTTTGTAGGATTAGTTTTTGCCCTAAATTTCTTAGGTTTAAGTGCTTTATTAATTAAAGTGTAAAACTTAATTATTACAAGTTCTTTATTCTCGAGTTGACTGCGAGAAATCTGACATTTTAAAATCAAAATATTGTCTTCTGAGATTTTTGTTTTCAATTTATCCAATAACGCTAACTTAAACTGCTCATTAAGAATCGAAGAATTAGCAATATCAAATCGAAGCTCGACCTTAGAATTTACTTTATTTACATTTTGCCCGCCCGGCCCACTGCTACGCATAAAGCTGAAGTTTAATTCCGAATCAAGCAATCCAGATTTTATTATTTCATCTTCCATTTTTATTCTTCAAAGGAGTTAACAAATATTCCAAACCATTAAGTCTAATTTCGTACATTGTGTTCATAAGCATACCTAGTTTCCCCTCAGGAAACCCCTTAGAATGATACCAAACAAGGTAATATTCAGGAAGATCACACATTAATTTATCCTTATACTTCCCGTAAGGCATTCTTACTCTTACTAAATCCAACAAAATACTGCTATCCATAATGTCTGCTAAGATAATAATAAAAAAGAAACCAACATAAAACCAGAGTTGAAAGAACGACATTTTTTATATCTTTGCAAAAAATATTATAATGGCAAAAAAGAAAATAACTTCAGAGGTAACAGAATTACTATTAGCTATAAACGAGTCTATGCTAGAAAAGAAAGCAGAAGACATATTGATATTAGACCTCAGCAAGATTGGAAATGCAGTTACACAATACTTCGTTATCTGTACAGGAAACTCTCAAACACATGTAAATACGATTGCGCAGTATGTTGAATATAATGTAAGGAATCAAGTAAAAGACAGACCTTGGAAAAAAGAAGGTTTCGAAAATGCAGAATGGATTTTACTTGATTATGTTAATGTTGTTGTTCATGTTTTTCAACCACAAGCTCGTGAATTTTACAGACTAGAGCAATTGTGGGCAGATGCAGAGCCATTTATAACAAAAATTTAACATCTTCTGCAAAACAAATAATTTTTATTTTAGTTTAGTACATAGATTTATATAAAGCGAAATGGAAGAAAACAAAGGATTTGGAGAAAATAAAAAACCGAATCTCCCAGGAGGGACACCTAATAGTCCTAAAAACAGAATCTGGATCTACATCGTAATGTTTGCAATTTTTCTAATTTTCTCTTTTATTGATTTTGGAGGATCTTCAAAAGAAATAAATAGAGATGAATTTGAAAAAGAATTTCTAAAAACTAATGATGTTGAAAAAATTGTAATTGTCAACAAGGAAAGAGTTGATATTTATATAAAGAAAGAATCTCTGAAAAAGGACAAATACAAAGAGTCCGCTAAATCTGGGCCTTTTGGTCTTGGAGGAAATGCGGGGCCTCACTTTTTTTTCAAAATCGGTGATCCTGAGACTTTTGAAAAGCAGCTTACAGAAGCACAAATTGATATGGAGCCCTCAAAGAAACTGTCGGCTGAATATGATACTCAACAAAACTATCTCGGCGAGATACTTAGTTGGCTTCTTCCAATAGCACTTCTTGTTGGATTGTGGTTTCTTATCTTCCGCAAAATGAGTGGAGGTGGCGCAGGCGGAAATCAGATTTTTAATATAGGCAAATCTAAAGCACAAGTTTTTGATAAGGAACGAAGAGTAAAAGTTAACTTTAATGATGTTGCTGGCCTCGAAGAAGCGAAAGTAGAGATTATGGAAATTGTAGATTTCCTTAAAAACTCTGAAAAATACACAAAACTTGGCGGAAAAATTCCAAAAGGAGCTTTGCTTGTTGGCCCTCCCGGAACTGGAAAAACTTTATTAGCAAAAGCTGTTGCTGGAGAAGCAAATGTACCATTTTTCTCTCTTAGTGGTAGCGATTTTGTTGAAATGTTTGTTGGTGTTGGTGCATCTAGAGTTAGAGACTTATTTAAACAAGCAAAATCAAAAGCTCCTTGTATAATTTTTATTGATGAAATAGACGCAATTGGTAGAGCCAGAGGCAGAAACCCAAATATGGGATCTAACGATGAAAGAGAAAATACTCTAAATCAGCTTTTAACCGAAATGGACGGATTCGACACTAATGGCGGAGTAATTATTCTTGCGGCTACAAACCGTGCCGACATTCTCGACAAAGCACTTATGCGTGCAGGCCGCTTCGATCGTCAAATACATTTAGAATTACCTGACATCGTTGAACGTGAAGCAATATTCAAAGTTCATACACGACAAATAAAGATGTCGCCAGATGTGGAAGTTGAATTTATGGCAAAGCAAACCCCTGGTTTTAGCGGTGCCGATATTGCAAATGTTTGTAACGAGGCAGCTTTAATAGCAGCAAGAAGTGATAAAAAACATGTGGAAAAACAAGACTTCCTTGATGCCGTTGACAGAATTATCGGAGGACTTGAACGCAAAAGCAAAATCATTTCCCAAATAGAAAAGAAAACCATTGCTTTCCACGAGGCTGGACATGCTACTGTTAGTTGGCTACTTGAACATGCAAACCCACTTCTTAAAGTTACAATTATACCACGTGGACGTGCTTTAGGTGCAGCATGGTATTTGCCCGAAGAAAGATCGATTACTACAAAAGAACAATTACTCGACGAAATGTGCTCTGCCCTCGGTGGACGTGCAAGCGAGGAATTAAACTTCAACAAAGTTTCAACTGGTGCTCTGAACGACTTGGAAAGAGTGACTAAACAGGCTTTTGCTATGGTTGGATTTTTCGGGATGAGCGATAAAATAGGCAATCTATCCTATTACGACTCTTCTGGACAAAATGAATATGGTTTTACAAAACCATATAGCGAAAAAACAGCAGAGCTTCTCGACAATGAAGTAAAATCGATGGTTGAAGAGCAATACAATCGTGCGATGAAAGTACTTCGCGACAATACTGCTGGGCTTACTCAACTTGCTGAAGTTTTACTCGAAAAAGAAGTAATATTTGGCGAAGATCTAGAAAAAATATTTGGCAAACGTTGTGGTGACAAATCTATTAAAGAAGAAATTATTGATGTAAAGAAATTAGACGAAGAGAACTAATTTTAAAAATGCAAAATAAGATATAGTTTGAACAATTTACTTAAAAGAACTCTTACCGGAATTCTGTTTGTTTCGGCAACTGCAGCCTTGATTCTAATTAATCAATGGACATTTCTGGCTTTTATTCTTATTTCAAATATCTGGCTAAACATTGAGTTTTTACGAATTGTAAAATCCGACGACTCAAAACCAGCAATTTTTTCGACAATAGTAACAGGTTGTTTTGCGATATTACTAGCATTTACTAGTCTCCTTTTCAATCTAAACCCTGCAATTTACTGGTTAATTTTAGTCCCTGTACTATTTATTTTTATTGAGGAATTATTTCAAAATAAGAATAATCCATTACGCAATATCTCTTTTGCAATAATGTCGCTATTTTACATTAGCTTACCTCTAATTTTATCAATGCAATTAGTTACTGGTAATTCATTTTACTTTCAAGTCGCAGAAAAAAACTTCCAGCCCGAATTGTTAATTGGAGTCTTAGTATTAATATGGATATTCGATAGCATGGCTTATGCAACTGGCGTTCCTCTTGGCAAGCACAAAATGTTTGTTAGAGTTTCACCAAAAAAATCGTGGGAAGGAACAATTGGCGGAGCAATTTTCACAATATTAGCTGGAGTCTTCATGCACAATTTTATCAGCATAATAAATAGTTATGATTGGGTAGTAATTTCTGTTCTAGTTGTAATATTTGGAACTATTGGCGACCTAATCGAATCTCTATTTAAGCGTAGTATAAATGTAAAAGACTCTGGCGATTTTCTACCCGGACATGGTGGTCTTCTCGATCGCCTCGACAGTTTCATATTTACCATTCCTTGGATTTTTATTTATTTTATTATTAGAGACATCTTATAAATTGTCTTTTTAGGCCTATTCAATTCTGATTTTCTCTTAATCTTCAATCAATACGTTTATATTCTTTGTTGCAATGCTGAATTTTTCTATTTTTGCATATAAATAAAAATTTTATGAAAAGGATAAAGATTGTAGATGTTCTTAAATTAGATAGTTTTGGAAACGAAATCTTAGTTAAAGGTTGGGTTAGATCCAAAAGATTAAGTAAAAATGTATGTTTTATTGCTTTAAACGATGGTTCAACAATCAATAATTTGCAAATTGTAATTGATGTAACTCCAGAAATGGACGAACTACTCTCAAAAATTCATACTGGAGCATCGCTATCCTTGTTAGGCAACACTGCCGAATCGGCAGGAAGTGGCCAAAATGTTGAGTTACAATGTACAAATCTAGAGATATTAGGTCAAGCAAATCCAGACGAGTATCCATTACAGCCAAAACGCCATAGTCTTGAGTTCTTGCGAGAGATTGCACATTTGCGTTTTAGGACAAATACATTTTCTGCGGTTTTCAGAATAAGACATGCAATGACCTTTGCTATTCATAAATTCTTTAACGATAAAGGATTTAGCAATGTTCACACACCAATTATTACAGGTTCAGATGCTGAGGGAGCTGGAGAAATGTTTCAGGTTACAACCCTGAATATTGACAATATGCCAAAAACTGAAGATGGTAAAATTGATTACACTCAAGATTTCTTTGGTAAAATGACTAATCTTACAGTTTCTGGGCAATTAGAAGCAGAGCTTGCAGCAATGGGTCTAGCAGAGGTTTATACTTTTGGACCAACATTTCGCGCCGAGAACTCAAACACAGCTCGTCACCTTGCCGAATTCTGGATGATAGAACCAGAGATGGCATTTTATGACATTAACGACGATATGGATCTTGCAGAGGAAATGCTGCAATATCTTGTAAAATATGCTTTAGAAAACTGCCGCGAAGATTTAGAGTTCTTAGCAAAAAGACGCGAAGAAGAGCAAAAACAAAAACCTCAAAACGAAAGAGACGATTTGGCTTTAATTGAAAAACTCGAATTTGTTGTTGCTAATGATTTTGCTAGAATAACCTACACAGAAGCAATTGACATATTAAAAAATTCAAATGCCAACAAAAAAGGTCAGTTTGCATACCCTGTAGAATCTTGGGGAACAGATTTACAAAGCGAGCATGAAAGATATTTGGTTGAAAAACACTTTAAAAAACCAGTAATCCTTATTAATTACCCTAAAGAAATTAAAGCCTTCTACATGAAGCAGAATGAAGATGGCAAAACAGTTAGAGCAATGGATGTATTATTTCCACAGATAGGCGAAATAATTGGAGGATCGCAAAGAGAAGAAAACTACGAGAAACTTTTAAAAAGAATGCAAGAAATGCATATTCCAGAAGAAGAAATGTGGTGGTACCTTGAAACACGTAAGTTTGGAACTGTTCCTCATAGCGGCTTTGGGCTAGGTTTTGAACGATTAGTATTATTTATTACCGGTATGGGTAACATTAGAGACGTAATTCCGTTTCCACGAACTCCTAAAAATGCAGAATTTTAATTGGTGCATTGAATTAAATTTTTTTGTATTTTTGAGAATAAGCGAATTTGAATATGTTAAAACAGAATTTACAACAGAAACTACTCCAGAAATTATCTCCTCAGCAGATCCAAATGATCAAGCTGCTCGAATTGCCAACTTTGCAACTAGAGCAAAGAATCAAAAAAGAATTGGAAGAAAACCCCGCTTTGGACGAGTGTCAGGAGGATGAAGACGACGCTTACACCGACGATAATGCAGAAAATGACGACGATAATAATAAAGAAGATGATGAGTTTTCATTTGAGGATTATTTAGGCGATGATGATGAGATTCCATCGTATAAACTAAACACAAACAACACATCAAAGGACGACGAGCATAAAGAAATTCCATATTCTGCTTCAAAATCGTTTCACGAGCATCTTTCAGATCAGCTAGTGATGAAAGACGTAACAGAAAGAGAGAAACTTCTTGCAGTTTTCTTAATTGGAAATATTGATGATGATGGTTACTTACGTAGAGATCTCGAATCAATTGTTGACGATATTGCTTTTTCACAAAATATTACAGTTTCAGAAGAAGAATTACAAATAACCTTAGAAATAATTCAAGAACTAGACCCTGCAGGAGTTGGAGGTCAAAATCTTCAGGAGTGTTTGGTATTACAACTTGAAAGAAAAGAAAACCAAACCGATTATGTAAAACTTGCAAAAAAAATACTTTTAGAATGTTTCGATGAGTTTACAAAGAAACATTACTCTAAAATTATGTCTAAATGCAATATTGACGAGCCAACTTTGAAAACTTCTATTGAAGTAATATTAAAATTAAACCCAAAACCAGGTAGCTCTTTTGGAGAACCTCAAACAAGATCAATACAAGCTATAATTCCAGACTTTATCTTAGATGCTCAAAATGGCAAAATTGATATTTCTTTAAACTCAAGAAATGCTCCCGATTTGAGAATAAGTAAAAGTTTTTCGCAGATGATGGAAGAGTACGTTGCAAATAAAAAAAATGGACGTGGAGATAAAGACGCATTGGTATTCATTAAACAAAAACTTGATTCTGCAAAATGGTTTATTGATGCTATTGTACAAAGACAAAACACATTATTGTTTACAATGAATGCGATTGCTGAATTTCAAAAACCATTTTTCTTAAGTGGAGACGAAACCGATCTTAAACCGATGATTTTAAAAGATATAGCAGAAGTTACAAATTTAGATATTTCAACAATTTCGCGAGTTGCAAATTCAAAATATGTAGCAACTCCTTATGGAAATTATTCACTTAAATATTTCTTTAGCGAAGGAATGCAAACAGAATCTGGAGAAGAAGTTTCTACCAGAGAAATAAAACAAATTCTGAAAGATTGCATAGAAGCCGAAAGTAAAAAGAAACCGCTAACAGACGACAAGCTTGCTGAAATACTAAAATCTAAAGGCTACCATATTGCAAGGCGAACAGTAGCTAAGTATCGTGAACAGTTGGAAATACCAGTTGCCAGATTAAGAAAGGAACTATAATGCAGAAAGAACGCATTTACACTTATCTCGCTAAAGGAATCAGTTACATGTTTCATCCACTACTAATGGCAAGTTTCGCGATTGCTATTATATTTAATTCTGGCCATTACTTAAGCATAATAAACCCAGGAATACGAATTACAATTTACTCAATTTACCTAATTCTAACTTTTATAATTCCCGCATTATTTATTCCTGTTTTATTTTTCTTTGGCATGATTTCAAAACTTGAAATAGATAATAGAAAAGAACGACTATTGCCACTTTTAACGGTTTCGATAATGTACGCGCTTGGTTGGTATTTTATGAGTAGAATTTCAATGCCGCCAATCTTACTTCATGTAATTCTTGCAGCTCTAGTTACTGTTGTGATTTCTTTTTTTATTACAATTTTTTGGAAAATAAGTCTTCATTGCACTGGACTTGGTGGATTACTTGGATTTGTTTTTTATCTAGCTAGTGCAAAGGATTTAAACTTGTTATTTATTGGATTTATTATAATTTTATTTGCAGGACTTGTGGGCACAGCTAGGCTTTACTTGAAAAGACATAATCCATTACAAATTTATATCGGATACTTTGTAGGTTTTATTGCCGTTTATATTTCAATGCTTATTTTTTAATTATGGAATGGTTTATTAAATTTATACTTGTCATTGCAACTATTTATATTGTTGGATATGCTTTCTTCAGATATTTATTACCTTGGCTTTTAAGAAGATTTGTAAGAAAAATCGCTCAAAAAATGAATGTTCAATTTGAAGAGCCTGCAAAAAAGAAAAAACAAGGAGAAATAAATATAGATTTTGTGCCAGAAAACAAAGCCTCTAACGACTCTACAGTTGTTGATGGCGATTATGTAGATTTCGAAGAAATAAAATAAATGAAAATTATAAGACAAATAATATACAAAATATTCGGACTAAAATCCTACCTTAGAATCGTTTCAAGCATTTATATTCTATCTGTGAAAATGGGTTTTGGGAAGAATAAGTATCCCGAATTATTTTATTTAAAAACAATCGTCAAACCGGGAGATTACTGTATTGATATTGGTGCGAATATGGGATATTATTCTGTTCTATTATCAAAATATGCTGGAGCATCTGGTAAAGTTTTTGCGGTTGAACCCGTGCCTCTGTTTGCAGAGATTTGGAAAAAAAACACGAATCGTTGCCGCTATAAAAACCTTACTCTTTTTAATTGTGCATTAGGTAAAAATGAGACAAATGCAGAAATGGGAATGCCATTTATAAATGGCGTAGCACACCATGGCATGACTAAAGTTGTTACCGATGAATCTGCTGCATTTGAAGAAAAATTTCAGGTGGAGATGAAAAATCCTGATTCTCTATTTTCGCAAATTGAGAAAATAGATTTTATCAAAGTCGATGTGGAGGGTTATGAAAGTATAGTTTTTGACAATATGATTGGCGTTTTAACAAAACACAAACCTCTAATTCAGAGCGAGTTAAGCGGTGCCGAAAATAGAAAATCTGTCATTAAGACATTGTCGGCACTTAATTACAAAGTTTGTATTCTCCAAAATAACGAAATAATTGATGCCGATCAAAATACTATTGATTCTTATACTGGTGATTTCTATTTTAAAACGAAATAAACTATATAAATGAAGATTTTCATCTTAATTACTAGCTTTTGTTTATTGTTATTTCAAGCGAATGATACATTTGCTCATAAACGTGCAAAATACAATATTGTAATTGACACAGATGCCGGAGTAGATGATTTTAGAGCCATTTCTATTTTTACAGCCTCAAAAGATTTTAATATTAATTGTATAACCACTGTTGATGGTGTTTTAGATCCTAAAACTGGAGCTTCATTTATCAAACAAACATTGCAATTATACCACCACGAGGGCATTCCTATTGGAGCTGGCAAAGATTATAAAGCATCAAAAAAATATTCTAAACATGCATTATCATATTGGAGCAATTTTTTCCCTGAATACAAAGAAGAAAGTTTTGTTAATGCTGTTGATTTACTCAATTTCTCAATTAAAAACGAAAAATCAAGAACAATTATTATAGCTGCAGGTCCTTTATCAAATATTGCACAAATGATTGAAAAATATCCAGAAAATTCGTCTAAGATTGAGATGATTTTATGGTTTTCGGAATGGTCAACAAAACCCGAAGGGTATAATTATGAAACTGATAAAGAAGCATACAAAAAAATAATTGAAAGCAATATCCCCTTAAAAATAATTTCTGGAAATGGGATATGCTATGAAAAAGACTTTTTTAATATTTGCAACGAAATTAACTCAGTTTATGCAAATTCTTTTTATCGTTTTTTTGAAAAAACAGAAAATGAAAACATTTGGTATTGGGATGAAATGTTAGCACTCTACCTACTTTACCCTAGCCTATTTAATGAAGTGAACGAAGGAGGATATGTCAAAACTATTACTCCAAAAACAGATAGCTATTTTGACATTCTTGTAAGCGGAATTTTAAACAGCGACAAACCAGAAGCAGGCGTTGTGTTCAATGAAATTCCGAGTTCTGGGTATATGCTTATTAAAGATGTCGATAATATTTCAGAAAAAATAATTGAAAAACATGGCTATACTGAATTTAAAATCGTGGCTCTGACCTCTGAAATTCATTCTCATATGGGTATTTATTCAATTTTAGGAGCTAAAACTGGTCTTAGAATTATGGAATACCTTCATGCTGGTCTCGACGAAATAGAAATAATTTCGTATGCAGGCTTTTCGCCACCTATAAGTTGTTTTAACGATGGATTACAAGTAGGAACTGGTTCTACTATCGGCTATGGAACTATTACTGTTGATACAAGTCAAGGAATAAAGCCAGCAGTTTTAGTAAAATACAATGGTAGAGAAATTTTATTTTCAATAAAACCAGAAATTATTAGCGAAATTCGTACTGATGTAGGAGAATTAATTAAATCCTACGGTCTTGAAAGTGAGATGTATTGGAAAAAACTTCGAGAAATTTCAATATCTAAGTATTGGTTAGGAATGAGTAGATATGAGATTCTTGATATAGAAGAAAAATAATCTCTACGAAAATTTCTTATCGCGTTATCACAATCTTTTCAAAGCTTGTTTTGTAATCACTACTTAGCTTAAGTGTATAAATACCTTCCGACAAGTCAGAAAAATCAGTTGTGTATGAATTTCCATCAAAAGAAAATTCTCTTACTTTTTTGCCTTCAATATTAAAAACTTCGGCAATAAAAGAACCTGACTTTTCTGTTACAATATTAATCTTACCATCAGATGGATTAGGAAAAACCTTCATTAGATCAGTGTAAATTGCCCCTCCAACAGATTGAACACATGAAATGTTTGCAAGTACAGATGTGGAAGGATTAACAATTACATTTACAACATTTCCTGTGACAGGTATACTGTATGAAGAATAATTTGCTGCAACATTTTCTCTAACGATAAAACTTGTAGCATCATCATAAACAATTTTGAACTCCATAGGTATAGTAAACAAACTAGTAGTGGCTGTTGTTGTTTGGTTCATTTCAATACTTACCTGATTTCCGTTTTGCCACCAAAGAACTGAATAAGTTGGAAAACCTTCTCCATAATACCATTCATCGAAAAAAGCATCAAAATCAATTCCCGTTTGGGTTTCTAAAACTACCTTTAAATCCTCGGCTGTTGCAGTAGAATTTCCGTATATGCTTAAAAACTCGCGAAGCGTTGCAAAAAATAGATCATCATCATTAATCATATACCTAATCATGTGAACTATACATGCTCCTTTTCTATATGTAAGCCTGTAGTTAAAGACCCTGGCAACACTACTTAATTCTTCAAAAGGAACATATACAGAACCAGTAGTAGCTTCTTTAGCAAGATCTTGACAATCATTTAACCAACCAAGTTCAAATCCATCAGGTTGAATATTGTCTTCACCTAAATACTCGCCATAACTTGCAAAACCCTCATTTATCCAGATATCCTGCCAGTTAGCACAAGTTAGATAATCGCCAAACCAAGAATGTGCCATTTCATGAACAACCAACCTAAAATCAAAATTTCCCAAGGTAGTCATAGTTTGATGTTCCATCCCACCATTTAAGGGAACAATACAATGTCCATATTTTTCAGCACTATGAGGGTATAATCCCCAATTATCAGAAAACATGGCGAGAATTTCTTCTGACCTGTCAATATCCCAAGAATATGTGCTCAAATAAGTAGAGTTGTCAGGAATATAATTTTGAACCAGCACTTGAGTCGAGAAATTTGGGATATCAGCATAAAAAGAATAGTCCTGGTATTTACCTATTGCGACAGAAATTAGATAAAAATTAATTGGGTATGCAGATTGCCATTCCATTCTCTTCTTACCGCCACCAACATTTACTTCGTTAACAAGAAGCCCATTAGACCCTGCTTTTAAATTATCTGGAATAGTAACATAGCAGTATGAAGAGTCTGCTTTATCAGACAATACTTGTTTGCATGGAAACCAATATTTTGCAGCATACGGTTCAGAAAGTGAATAAGTAAAATTATAAAATGAGGTACTGTACCAATCCATTTCATTATACATCCCATCAGAAGGTGTTCCATGATAAAAAATTTGAGCTGAGACATTGTAATCTAGGCTAAAATCTAAAGAATGAATATAATCAACAACAATAATATCGGCAGCATGAGTGTAAGCGGTAATTATTCCGTTGATTTTAATTGAGTCAACGGTCATATTCGATTTAAAATCAAAAACCAGCTCATCATTATAATCCGCCAACAAATTAAGGTCAATTATAACGTTTCCTTCTACATCGACAGATGTATTATCCATGCTAATATTCAAGAAGTAGAATCCTACATCATAATAATCTAACCTAGGATCATTTTCTTGATCACCAGCTTTCGTAAATTTATAAGAATGTTTGAAGAAATCGTATTCTTGTGAAAACTCTTGCGAAAAAGAGAGTAAACAAATTACAGATAAGAAAACCAGAATTGAAAATCTTTTCATTTTATAAAAATTAGGTAATTAAGCCCTTGTCATCGATCCACTTTATTGCTTCCCTTTTACTAAGAGTTTTTAAAGTAGTATTTTGAATAATAAAATTTAAAACCCACCTATAATTAGTTTTTGAGTATTCTCTAAGAGCCCAACCAATAGCTTTTTGTACAAAAAACTCATTATGAGCAGCATTTTCTAAAACATGTCTTGAAAGAATATCTAAATCTGTTTCATTTTTATATGATAACTGATAAATTATTGAAGTTCTTTTTAGCCAAATATTTTTAGATTGACTCCAAGAGTCGGTCATAGCAACCGCTAAATTAGGATATTTGATAAAAAAAGGAGAAATCAATTTACTGCTTATTAAATCGACACTATCCCACCAAGATTTTGTAAGGATAAGGCTTTCAAAATAAACAATATCCGTTGGCGACCATTTGCGTTTGTGCTTAACAAGCAAATGAATTGCGAAATAATGATATTCGCGCTCCGGCAGATTAAACAACTCCTTAACAAGCGCTTTTGTTTCATCATAAGAAGGAATTGGAAATGTGTTAAAAAATATTTTAAAAAGGTCTTTTCTTTTTGGAGCAGTAATTCCCAAAAAAGGGAAATTATTTTTCATATATTTTGACATCGCAATAGAATCTTTTGAGCTTTGATACTTTTCAAAAAAAATCTTTACTTTTTTTACATAATCAGACAATAACATATTTCACGTTTTTATAATGTAATTAAATAAGAAGATATAGCATTCGTAATCCTCAAACAAAAATACATTTTTTATCGCTTATTTCAAAGGGAAAATTGAGAATAACACAAAAAAATGCAATATTTTATATCAATATTTTGTAAATTGCGAATAAAGACATATTTTTATCTTGTATTTTAAAAATTATGAACGAAAAACCAAACATATTAAGTTTTTTATTGCTGTGGCCAGCAGTAATTATTTATCGCAGCGTGGTGGTATTAAGGAATTTCTGCTACGATAATAACATTTTCAAGTCAAAAGAATACAATTTACCTGTAATCTCGATAGGAAACATAAGTGTAGGTGGCACAGGAAAAACACCACATACCGAATTTATGTTAAATATGTTGAAAAGTGAGTTTAAAGTTGCTGTTTTAAGTCGTGGTTACAAAAGAAAAACTAAAGGATTTAGAATTGTTGAAACAACCGATTTGCATACAGAATCTGGAGATGAGCCATTACAGATTAAACAAAAGTTTCCAGATGTAATAGTATCGGTTTGTGAAAGCCGCAATACTGGTATTGAAAAACTTAGAGACTTATATCCGGATTTAAATCTCATAATCCTTGATGATGCATTTCAGCATAGAAAAGTGACTCCTGGTTTGTCTATATTGCTAAACAATTACAATCACCCAATTGCGCACGACTATTTACTTCCCTTAGGTCGTCTTCGCGAGCCCCGTTCGGCAAGCCATAGAGCACATATAGTTATATACAGCAAATGTCCGACTGATTTAAAACCGATTGAAAGACGTATTTTAAGTAAAGATGTTGACATTATGCCTTACCAATACTTGTTTTTTTCAACTTTAAAATATCTAGATTTAAAACCAGTATTTGACGAAAGCGCATCAGTAATTAAACTTAGTGATTTAAAAAATTATAACGCAATAGTTCTAACTGGCATTGCTAGATCTGGAAATCTCACAGAATTTTTGGAGAGCAAATGTAAATCTGTTAACCATCTCAAATATCCCGACCATCATAATTTTAAGTTGCAAGATATTTCTCGCACACAACAAATTTTCAGTAAAGTTAGCGGTAACAAAATAATTGTTGTTACTGAAAAAGATGCAGTGCGTCTAAAAAGCGATAATTTATTCGATGATGCATTTAAAAAAGATGTATATTGCATCCCAATTGAAGTCGAGCTGCTATGCAGTGAAGATGAAAGAAAACATTTTGATAATCAAATATTTAGCTATGTTAGAAACAATAAAAGATACAGTAAACTTTATAAAAACGCGTATTCAGGATAAACCTGAAGTAGGTATTATTTTAGGAACAGGTCTTGGTGGCTTAGTAAATGAGATAGATATTACAGTAAGCATCCCTTACAACGAAATACCCAATTTTCCAGTTTCGACTGTTGAAGGCCACAGTGGAAAACTTATTTTTGGGAAATTAGGTGGGAAAAATGTAGTTGCTATGCAGGGACGTTTTCATTTTTACGAAGGGTATCCAATGTCTCAGGTAATTTTCCCTGTTAGAGTTATGAAGTATTTAGGAATAGAGACATTATTTGTTTCAAATGCAAGTGGTGGCGTAAATCCTGATTTTGAGATTGGCGATTTAATGATAATTACCGATCATATTTGCTTGGTTCCAAATCCACTTATTGGCAAGCATGATTCTGAATTTGGCGCAAGGTTTCCAGATATGAGCGATGCTTATGACAAAACTTTGGTTGCAACGGCTAAGAGCATTGCAAAAGAGTTAAATATCAAAGTTCAGGAAGGCGTTTACACTGCGACAACAGGTCCAACTTTTGAGACACCATCAGAATACAAATATTTCCGAGTTATTGGTTCTGACACAGTTGGCATGTCAACAGTTCCAGAAGTTATTGCAGCACGTCAAATGGGCATTCCGTGTTTTGCAATGTCTATAATTACCGACCTTGGAGTGCCGGGTAAAATTGTAGAAGTAACTCATGAAGAAGTTCAGAAAGTCGCCGCAACAGCGGAAATAAAAATGACTAAGATTTTCACAAAAATGCTTGAAAATATATAAACAAAAAAGCGGGACTCAAAAATCCCGCTTTTTTGTTTATTCTGCAACAGCAGCTTTAATAATATTTTCATATACAGAATTCCAACCCTCCCATTTTCCGTATTCCGACAAGGATTCGTTATGCCACAATGTAATTAGAGTTCCACCATACTTTTTAGTGTAATTTACAATTTTTAGACATTGTTCGGTGGCCTCTTCTTTTGTGAGATTTTGATATTTTGTCAGCCCAACATCCATTATCATAGTTGGATATAGCCAAAAGTCGGTCTTTACATTTGTTTTAAGATTAAAGAATGGAATAGGAACAGTAATTCCCATTCTAAAGCCAGGCATATCAGGATAAACCATAGAAAAATCTCTCTTAATTCCTTCAGCAATTAAATTTTCGTAGGTGTGTGGAAATCTCACAAATAAATAATGCTGACGAGAAGAGAAAATCTCTTGACCAGTCATTTTTTTCAGAAGTTTCAATTCTTTGTTCCAAATTTTAGGGTGGTTATTTCCACGATAAGAGTTATGAATTCCGATTGTATGTGTTTTAACAAGCTCCAGTATAAGTTTTTTCACTCTTTTTTTGGCTGGAGAAATATTTCTATCTAAGTTTCCAAATCGGCCAACTAAAAAGAAGTAATAAGGAGATAATAAGTATTTTGCGTGAAGGTCATTTATTTTGTCGAAACAGAACCAAGGGTCCTCTTCTATTCCCCTAGCAACACGAACACGTTTTTTTGTAGCTACAAAATCTTTTCTAAATAAATCACGGATAAATCCACCAATACCACGCAACAAACCTTTAGATTTATACATAAACACACTATCGACATCTACCGTTGGCATGTATTTAAAAACAGGTTTGTCAAAAATCAAATCTGGGTATAGTAATTTTAGTTCTTCAAGAAATATCTCTGTCCAAATATTGACAGCTGGTTTCTGCAAAATACCAATCTTACGAGCAATACTCATGTCGGAGGTAAATCTATGTAATGCATCTTTTGCGAAATGACCGTACTCCTCCATTCGAGTTACATGCCAGAATGTAGCAGCAAACAAGTCGAATTTTGGCAACATATACGTCTCCGTAGGAAATAGAACCATTGTATTGCTAATAATAGTTCTGCCAGGGGAATTAATAATAATTTTCTCATCCAACATCATTGCATCAGCAATAATACCGGGTTTACTTGAAACTTTTTCGTGAGCATACCACAAACAAGGATCATTAGATTTTTCAAACTCGAATAAATCTGTAGTTATTCGATATTCAAGTTTAAAAGCGTGTTTAAAACAAACTTCAACCGCATACTCAATTCTAGGAGTAAGTTTAGGTGTATATACTAGAAGCATAATCGTAATATTTATTAGTCAAACACAAATTAACTCATAATGTTCTCAACCTCTTCAACAGTGATAGGAATACGTTTTTCGCCTAAAATTCTAGAACCCGATTCTGTAATTAAAATATCATCCTCAAGTCTAATACCACCAAAGTCGCGATATTCTTCAAGTTTTGCATAATTTATAAACTCAGTAAACTTATTTTCTTTTTTCCAAAGGTCAATAAGTTCTGGTATAAAATAAATACCCGGCTCATTAGTTAAAACAAAGCCTGGTTCCAATTCACGACCTAATCGTAAAAATGCAGTCCCAAATATAGAGCTAGGCTGAATTTTCTCATCATACCCAACATTTATCTGTCCTAAATCTTCCATATCGTGAACGTCAAGCCCCATCATGTGACCAAGTCCGTGAGGCATAAACAATGCATGAGCGCCAAGTTGAACAGCCTCTTTGACATTTCCTTTCATCAACCCAAGATCTTTAAGCCCGTTTGCTAAAATCTCGCAAGCACTAAGATGAACATCAAAATATCTCACTCCTGGTTTCATCAATTTAATTGACCCATTAATAGAGCTCAACACACAATTATATATTTCCTTCTGTTTCTGACTAAATTTTCCACCAACTGGAACAGTTCTAGTATTATCAGATGCATAAAACATAGGAGTTTGAGCTCCAGCATCTTGCAACATCAAATCTCCAGCTTTTAAAATGTTACCATGTTCATGATTATGTAAGGTTTGTCCGTTTTTAGTTAGGATAATTGGAAATGATGGCACTGCACCATAAGAAAGGCTTATTCCTTCCATAACACCAGCAATTTCTCTTTCTACAATACCAGGCTTTGCCATTTTCATAGCAGCAGTGTGCATAATATACCCAATGTTGCAAGCTCTTTCAATCTCTTCAATTTCGACTTGCTCTTTAATATTTCTTAGTTTTACAACAGCTTTAATAAAATCTAAAGATGCCGATTCTTTCATTTTGTCAAAACCAATACCTAGCAAATTATTAAGCAAAATCATATTATCATGCTTATAAGGAGGCAAGAAATGAATTTTACGGCCTTTTTTTACAGCCTCTGCCAAATATTCTGCAAGTTTAGCAAAAGGAAGAGTTTCTTCAATCAAACATTTCTTTGCAAGATTTTTAACTAGTGGTTGAGGCCCCATCCAAATAATATCATCGATATCAACATCGTTTGCAAAAATAATTTCATTTGAATTGTCAGTGTCTATAACTGCTGCCATTCCCGGCAAATCGAGTCCGTAAAAATATAAAAATGTTGAATCCTGACGAAAATGGTATGTATTCGCTGGGTAGTTCATTGGAGTTTCGTTATTTCCTAAAAATAGATACACTCCTTTGCCTAACAAATTTTTTAAATTCTCTCTTCTTGATTTATAAACTTCCGGTTTAAACATAGTCTTAAGTTTTAAAATTAAAGCATAAAGATAAGCATTATGATTAAGATATGTTTATGTAATTTCTTAAAAAAAAGTTATTCTTTCAATAATATTCGATTACAAAACAAAAAACCCGAAGGAGAATACCTATCGGGAGAGAACATTTATAATAAAGTTGAGGTTTTACTTTTTAACCATTTTTTTTGAATCTACATTTTTGCCTTGGTAGATAAGACAAACGAAATATACTCCGCTTTGCAAATCGTATGCTTCAAGGTTTATTCGACCTAAACCACCAGAAACTGGGATTGATTTTAGCCTTACACCAGTAAAATTATACACACAAATCTCAGCCATTTGATCTTCTGGAATATTGTACCAAACTTCGGCAAAGTCAACTACTGGGTTTGGTATTGGAGCTGAAATTTTTAGAAGTTCTGGATAGCCGTCTAATGAATAAGAATTAACATTTACAGGGCTTGGGCAAAAAGCAAATCCTACATTCAGGAATAATAGGACAAAAACTAATATGTAAATTATTTTTTTCATCGGATTTATTTTTACAAAAACCATTCCTAAAATTAACCTAAAAACTAGTATATTTTTTAAAGTTATACATTTTATACGCAAATTCTATATCGGATGTTTCAAAAAATCCAAGCTTAATTAAAATATTCTAATCTATAATGTGTGATGCATTGTGCCTTACATTGGATCGACATCAATTTCGGCAATAATTCCGCCAAATTCACTTTCAGACTTTAGTTGCTTTATCTTTTGTAGTACAGCCTGTTTGATTTTGGTAGAAGAAGCGGTTTTCTCGAATCTTACATGGATATTCAAAATATAGTAATTACTAATTTTGTTTATCATTGGCTCCTCAGGTCCTTTTACCCTACCCGACAACACAAATTTAAGAGAATCGGCTAATAAATTTGCTCCACGATAAAGGCGGCTACGATCTTTATGTTTTAATTTAATAATAATAAAACTCCAAAATGGGGGATATCTAAAACTTTGTCTTTCAGCAATCTGCGAGTCGAACATTGACTTGTAGTCGTTATTTATCACATTTTTAATAATAGGATGTTCGTGATTAAATGTTTGGATTATTACAGTGCCTTGTTTTTCTCTTCTTCCTGCACGGCCACTTACTTGTGCCATCAATTGGTATGCTCTTTCAAATGCCCTAAAATCGGGAAAATTGAGTATATTGTCTGCGTTTAAAATTCCGACAAGTCCAAGTTTTTCAAAATCTAGACCTTTGGTAACCATTTGTGTTCCAATCAAAATGTCGTATTCATGGTTTTCAAAATCTCGAATTATTTTCTCAAATTTTTTTCTTGAGTTTGCAGTGTCATAATCAAGGCGAACTAAACGAGAATTTGGAAAAATTTTAGCAGCCTCATCCTCTATTCTTTCTGTGCCTAGTCCTTTTGCTACAAGATTAGTGCTTTTACACGAGCCACAAGCTTTTATAACATCTGATTTTTCGCCACAATAATGACAAACTAGTTTATTCTCCCACTTATGATAAGTTAAACTCACATTACAAGATTTGCAATATGGAACAGAGCCACAGTCTTTGCACTCTAAATTTGGAGAATAGCCTCTACGATTTTGAAACAAAATAACCTGTTCTCCATTTGCAATTGCTTCATTTATATAACTAATCAAAACAGGATGAAAATGTTCGTTCATGATTTTACGTCTATATGCATCCTTCATGTCAGCCAAAATAATCTCTGGCATTTTTACATTTCCATACCTTTCAAAAAGCTCTACCAAAGAATACTTCCCGGTAATCGCATTTTGATACGACTCAACTGATGGTGTTGCAGAACCAAGAACAATTTCTGCATTATGTATTTTTGCCAATACAATTGCGGCATCGCGGGCATGATAACGAGGGTCGGGATCGGATTGTTTGTAAGTAGTTTCATGCTCCTCATCAACAATTATTAACCCTAGGTTTGAAAATGGAAGAAATACCGCAGAACGAACACCTAAAACTATCTGAAGTTTTTGCTTTAACACTTGGTTATAAACTTCGGATCTGGCATCAACAGAATATTTGCTATGAAAAACACCAATTTTATCACCAAAATAATTCTGCAATCTTTGAATAATTTGTGAAGTCAGAGCTATTTCAGGCAGTAAATATAAGACTTCTCGATTTTCAGCAATTGCTTTTTCAATGAGTTTTATATATATTTCGGTCTTGCCACTTGAAGTAACCCCATGCAATAATATTGGCTTCGACAAATTGAATTTTTCGTTGATTTGATTGAAAGCTAATAATTGTTTTTCTGACAATTTAAAAGTATTATTTAAATCTATTTCTTGGGCTTTAAACCTTGACTCTTCTATCTTTACGATTTCAATTAATCCTTTTTCTGCAAGAGATTTAAGACTTTGCTTTGAAACGTTCAAAAAATCGCATAGTAAGCTTTCACTTATGGTATATTTATCTTGATTTTCGAGAATACATTTCTCTGCTAGAAAACTTAGAACTTCCTTTTGTTTATTATTTCTTTTTAAAACCTGCTCACTTTCTTTAGCTTTTTCTTCGAGAGTATTGGAATAAAAAATTACAAAATTCTGATAAATTGGCTTATAAACCTTAACCAGATTTTGGCACATTGATATTAACCCATTAGAAGCAAGAGAATCTAATTGCTTTAATGGATTTTTTATTTCGGTAGCATTAATAATATCTAAAACATTAGCTTCGCGAGAATTTTGCAAATAATCTAATATTTTTTGCTCTGACTTACCTGGCAGGTAATTTTGGAGGTTTTCTGAACTAATATAGACTTTAGTTTCGCCTGAAGGAATTAGCTTTGAAGGAATTGCGGCACTAACGACTTCGCCTGGAGAACAGCAGTAATAATTTGAAATCCAATTTATTAGTTCCGATTGTTGTTGACTAACGATTGCAAAATCATCAAATGCGGACAGGATTGGTTTGGTTTCAAAATCTGGTTTATTATCATGGATTTTTAACACAATCCCAGTATAGAGTTTTCTTTTACCAAGAACGACCACTACTCTAAATCCTGGGTTTACGACATTTAGTAATTCTTCTGGTATGCTGTATGTATAAGTAAATTCGAGAGCAAGAGGTAGTAATATTTCAGCAAACAATTGTTTTTGCATTAAATCAATTATGAGTTAAGAACATCGACAACATCCAACATGGTTTGATCAATAGTTTTATGATGCTTAATAGTTTTATTAAATGGGACATTAACTATTTCGCGATTTATCATACCAATCATAACACTTCTTTGGTCATCGAGCAAAGCGTCGATTGAGGCAATTCCTAATCTACTAGCTAGATAGCGATCGTAAGCGGAAGGCGAACCGCCACGTTGTATGTGACCAAGAACGGTTACTTTCATATCGAATTCGCCACCAAATTTTTCCATCGCTTCTTTTATCTCGAATGCACCACCAGCATCATCACCTTCAGCAACAATAATAATACTTGAAGTTTTCTTTTTTGCCATGTATTCAGTTAATTGTTTGTGCAAAGCCTCCAAATCGGTAGCTACCTCAGGAACAAGCACAGCTTCTGCGCCACTTGCAATACCAGCTCTAAGAGCAATAAATCCAGCATCACGACCCATAACTTCTATAAAAAATATTCTTTCGTGAGAAGCAGCAGTATCCCTAATTTTATCAACGGCTTCAACAACAGTATTAATTGCAGTATCAAAACCAATTGTCATATCAGTTCCAAATAAATCATTATCTATAGTTCCTGGAATTCCAACAATTGGAAAATTATGTTCTTCAATAAAAATTCTAGCGCCAGTAAAAGTACCATCACCACCAATAACAACTAATGCATCGATATCGTGATTTTTCAAATTATCATAAGCTTCTTTACGTCCTTCAATAGTTCGAAAATTTTCAGATCTAGCAGTTTTTAGAATTGTACCTCCAAGCTGAATTATATTGCCAACACTTTTTGAATTCATAGGAATAAAATCCCCATTAATCAAGCCTTCATAACCCCTTAAAACTCCATAAACTTTAAGCCCTTCACTTATTGCTTTTCTTACAACAGCTCTAACTGCCGCATTCATTCCTGGAGCATCGCCCCCTGATGTTAAAACTGCTATTTTTTTAATCTGTGCCATATAATGATATATTACAATTATCAAATTACAATTGCCAATCCTTGCATAAGCCTTAATAAATTTAAAGTTGTATGGATTTTTGATGTAACTTTCTTATTAATGAAAATTCTTGCAAAAATACGAAGAAAGTTCAACAAAAACAAGCTAAGCTCATTTTGTTGATAAATTAATTATGGTATTTTTAACTTCCTCCATGAGCCAAAGTGGTGTAGAAGTTGCTCCACTAATTCCAACAGATTCGCATGTGTTAAGCCAATCTATTTTTAAATCGTTGGGACCTGTAATAAATATACTATTCTTATTACTGGCCAAACAAACCTCAAATAGCATTTTTCCATTTGAGCTATTTTTATCGCTAACGAATAAAATAAGATTATGAGCTGTGCAAAACTCTTTTAATTTTGGAATTCTATTTTTTACACTTGGGCAAATTGTTTGGTAAATTACGATTTTATCTTGATTACCATTAATCGAGCAAGATTTCTTTCTTAATAACTCACAAACCTCCTCATAACCAGTAAAATCTGAAGTTGTCTGAGAAAACAAGTAAGTTTGTTTAGATAAATCTAGATCTTCCGCCTCTTGAATACTACTGATAACAATAGCCTTATTTTTTGTCTGACCAACAAGTCCATTTACTTCGGCATGGCCTTTTTTCCCATAAATTACAATTTGATTCTCGATGCTTTCTTCAAACTTATCTTTTATTCTCTTTTGAAGTCGTAGCACTACAGGACAAGTAGCATCAATTATTTCTAATCCAGCATCTTTAGCTTTTTGATAAGTTTCTGGCGGTTCTCCATGAGCTCTAATTAAAAGTTTATTTCCTATTAAGTTAGATAAATCGTTATGCGAAACAGTTTGCATACCTAGATTTATTAGTCTTTGCTCCTCTTTAGCGTTATGTACAATTTCACCAAGACAGGAAATTTTATCGGCAGCATGAGCCTCTGCTTCTTTAATTGCATTTGTAACTCCAAAGCAAAAACCGGCATTTCTATCAATTTCAACTCTCATTTAAGACTTTTTTTACAAGATTTAAACTAAGCTCTAATTGTTGTTCCCGCGTTAAGTTTGAATTGTCAATTAAAATTGCATCTGTGGCTTTTTTCAAAGGGCTGTCGGCTCTATTCTGATCAATAAAATCCCTTTCAGCAAGATTATTTTTAATTACATCAAAACTTACTTTTTGATTTTTATTTACAAGTTCGTCATATCTTCTTTTTGCTCTCACTTCAATTCCTGCTGTAACGAATAGCTTTAAATCCGCATCAGGAAAAACGACAGTGCCGATATCACGGCCATCCATAACAACCGATTTATCAGCGGACATTTCTCGTTGTAGCATAACCATTTTTTGTCGCACTTCAGGTATTGCACTAATAATGCTGACTTTTGATGAAACCTCTATCCTACGTATCTCATCCTCAATATTTTCTCCATTAAGGAATGTTTGAGGGCTATTGTTTACATCAAGTTCAAAATGAATTTTAACCATGTCCAGATGTAGAAATAAGCTAGAGTAATCAACAATATTTCCTTCAATAATTTTATTTCTTATGGAAAACAACGTAACAGCTCTATACATAGCCCCGCTGTCAATGTAAACAAAGCCAAGTTTTTGTGCCAATTCTCGTGCAAGAGTACTTTTTCCGCAAGAAGAAAAGCCGTCAACCGCTATTTTAACAAGTTTATTTAGCACTAAATTATTTTTAGACTACAAATTTAATAAAATTGGGTTAAAATAGGTGTGAGAAGCATTTTAATTTTGATAGTTCTATAAAAAACCTACAAGCCAAGAAATTACAATAAAACTTGTTTTTTATAAAATGCATTAAGATTAATACCAACACTTAAGTGATTTGATGCACCAGCAATGTGATATGATGCATAGCCGTAACTAATATTGAACTTTGACAAACGGAGTCCGAATCCCACAGATAATCCGACTAGTTTAGGAGCAGTTTGTAATGCTAATTCTGATCTTCTGCGATAATTAAAGCCAATTGCAATAAAGAAGTTTTCGTGGGGAACAATTTCGGCACCGACAATGATATGACTGATAAGTTCATCGCCAGCATCACCAACTTTATTCATTGTTTTGGAAAGCTTCTGACCAAAAGTAGAATCGGCAACAACAGTATTGATTTCATAAGTATTATCAAATACACTTGTGTAAGTGAGATTCCAGTTTAGTAAATCTTGTGCAGTTAAAGAAAAACGAAACGGTGCGTGTGCAAGTTTTTTTGTTATGCCTATCTGTACATCAAAAGGGAGTGGTTCCCTAAACCCAGGAGTGTATGGTTTTAACTGAACACCAATATTTTTAACAACCAAGCCTGCTGATAACAATTTTGCAGTATCTACATAGGAAACCCCAGCATCAAGAGCTAGTCCAGAAGAAAAATATTCGAAAAATGACGAATACACCATTTTCAGATTCGCGCCGTATTGAAATTTTTCATTAATTGGTCTCGAATAGGCTATATTAAATGAATATTCTGCAGGAACAAATTCACCATATATCTCTCCTGTTTCATCAGCATGAAGAAAAGATCCGTAATTTATATATTGCATACCTGCGGCAAATGTTCCAATTTTATCAAAGTTTTTAGCGTATGATAAATAGCCAAAATTAATATCGCTGAGGTAATTAATATAATTAAGTGTTACTTTGTTGTCCATTTCAGGTCGTAGCAAAGCTGGATTATTTAGAACAAAATTCAAATCGCCATCGTAATGCGAAACATTATTACCCCCCAAGGCAGCAACTCTTGCTCCTGATGGCAAATTCAGGAATTCATAAGTATTATCACCCCCACTTTGTGCGAAACTATATGATAAGATTATGCTTAATATTATTGTGAAAATTGTCCTGTTCATTTACCAAATTTTTGCAAAAATAAAATAATATTACATTAACGGTTTAAAAATACTATTATTGTTTAACATAAAACCGCTAAATATGTTTTAAATTACAGTTTGCCGCTGATTCTCATTTTCTCTAGTTTTGAAAAAATATTTTCAACCACTGGACACGTATCAATATTTTTAATGCTTAAGTTAAGAATGCTTTTAATGTTTTTTTGATTAGTGTGTGGATATTCGCGACAAGCTTTTGGTCTCGATTTATAAACGATACAAAAATTATCATCCATTAAAAATGGACAAGGCATATTTTTAAAAACGAAGTCATTATCTTCATCAATTCTAAGATAATCTTGAATAAATATTGATGATTTAATTTTAAGATGTTCTGACAACCTCTCAATATCAGTATTGGTAACGCGAGGGCCAAGGCCACTGCAGCATTTTCCACAATCTAGGCAATCAATTTTTTCGAACATAGAATTGTGCATGTCCAAGAAAATTTGATCGAGGGTTTTCGGATTTAGTTTTTTTAATTTTTTTAGCAATTCCGAATAATCTTTTTCCATAAGTATTATTCGCTCTTAACTATTCTGAAAGATTGATTTATACCTTCACCACTAAAATTGAGAATATACATACCAGGGCTCAAGCTGCTAATATCATGAGAATAAACGTTATTTGCTTCAGAAGATATGGTTGTTTCAAATAGTTTATTTCCAGAAATTGAATAAATTGAAACTCCAATATCTTTTTGGTATCTTGTTTTTAGTTGATATCTAAGTTGTTGAGCAACTGGATTTTCAACATTTGCATAAAAAAGTGGATCTGATGAAATACTTGCTGTACTATTTTGGTTTCCCATATAGAATTCTGCTACAACAGGAAGGTGATCACTCATATTGTAAAGAGCACTAATTACAGCAGCAGGCAAAGTTGAATTTGCTGGTGAGTTAATACTGCCGTTATACCTAAGACCATCCTGACCAACTGCCCAATAGGTTCCAGATTTATACTCAATGCCAGCAGTTCCATCCTTAATAGAAGAGCTAACGAGAATAAAATCGAATCTATCGTCCATTCCGCCATAGCTATGGCAATCTGAGTCAGAATTTGCATGTGTTGACTGAGTATGATACAACCTGTAGGCAGAAGAATTATTCCAATCTCCAAGTTGGTTAATAGGGTCATAAAAAGCCAAGGCAGGATAAGTAGGATTTATTAATTTTTGAAAACATTGCTCATCCGAAGTATAAACATTAAAATCGCCAACCATCACATAATTTTCGTTTGATCCAAGATTCTGGAGATAATCCATAAGATTTTGAACCATCGCAGCTCTAGAAGCAGCATCCTCTGTCGAATTTCCTGCCTTAAGGTGAGAAACAATAACATTTAGGTATAATGTTTCAGTAACGTTTAAATATTTAAGTTTGTAAATATTTATATCCCGAACATCAGTTGAAACAACAGGTTGTGACACAAGTTGAAATTTGTTTTTGTCGTAAAACAATCCGTTTACCAAATATGAACCTGTTGGCGACGCTGCAAGCCATTTTGTTTCACCACCCGTATTAAGTGCGTTCCCTAATATGTAATTAGTTGTATATGAGATACTTGTACCTGCGCCAACCTCACAAACAGCAAGAATATCGGGTTGCTGGTTTAGAACTATGGTGTGAAGGTAGCCAGCTTTTGCCACGTGTGAATTATTCGAATTGGTGCAATAGCTGGTATAATTATTAAAATTCAATAAATTATAAGACATTAGTTTAATAGTTTCCTGTGAAAAGGAATAGATCCCTAAAAAAAGGAATCCTAGAATAAGTAAGTATTTTTTCATATCAGATATTTTAAAAGCATAACAGTCCCCAACAAGTTGGAGACTGCTATGTTGGTAATTAGTATTATTTTTAATTTAGAATCTGCTTCTTCTCAACCACGATAATTTTTCCAAATTTAGCCAATTTTTCCATGTCAATGGAATTTTTATTCCCAACAATTGTAATTAACATTGGTCTATCAGCAATATTTGACTTGTAAAAATCCATAATCCCTGCAAAGTCCAAATTAGAAAAAACTTCAAATTGAGTTTTTCGTGGGTCTTCTTTATACTCCTGAATCTTCCATCTTTCAACAGTTTCGCTCAATTCTCTCCACTCAGGTTTTGTACTATTAACAGATTGTATTAGTGAAGATTTAATATCAGGCATACGATTTTCCTTACGAGGCATTTGATTAATAAGACTATCCATTACGCTAATTGCATCAATAGTTTTATCGCTTTGAGTTCCAATAAAAGCCTGAAGATATCCTTTTTCGCCCATTACGGCACCATTTCTATACACAGCATAAGCGGTGTAAGCCATAGAGCGAAACTCACGAATTTCCTGAAAAACAAGACCCGACATTCCTGTTCCAAAATACTGATTAAAGGCAGCAGCCACAGCTCTTTCTTTAGGAGAATTGGTTTCTCCAGTAATATAGAAATTTATTCTGCTTTGCAATGATTTTGGATCGTCGAGAATTAAAATTGTGTTCTCTGAATATTCTGTTCTTGGTAAAATAACAGGGAAGGCAGTTTTAGATTCTTTTGGAGTCCTAACAAAATTCTTCTTAAAATAGTTTGCAATATCTTTTGATCCGATAGTGCCAGAATAGTGAATGCTTACATTTTCTGATAATGTTGATGTCAACAATGCCAATAAATCTGCTGATTTAAGGCTGGCAACTTCTTTTGATGTTTCTCTTCTTAAATATGAAGAGTTTGCACCATACATACCATATTCGAGTAAGGCATCAGAAAGTTGATCTGGCGAACTATTTTCAAACTTTCTCATAAATGTTGCATTTTGAGTTAAGTTTTTAAGTTTTGAATCGTCAGCAGCAGGATTTTGCAACAAAGACAAAACCAGCCCAACTGATTCATTAAAATATTTATCAAAACCATCAATATCAACCCTAAAATAGTTCTCCTCGGCGCTTACGGAGAATGAGCAACCATATTGTTGAAGTTTATCATTAAACTCATTAAGTTTCAATTTCTCTGTTCCAATAAGTTGCATATATTCTGCGAGTTGTCCGTAACGATTATCATTTATCGTTCCTGTTTTAAACTTTAAGCTAATGTTGAAAATCTCGTTAACACTGTTATCAACATGATATAATTGTATGCCGCTTCCACAATCGATAAAACTCAAATCTTTATCGAAATTAATAAACTCGGGTTCCGATTTTTGTTCAGGCATTTTTTCAAACTTTTGTGCAAACTTTGATTTCGCCTCAGTATTTTCAGGAATTACTGGATCGAATCCTGGTTTTTCAAGTTTATCTTTCTTTGGGAAACCCATTTTCGATTGAAATGAAAGATAGTTATCATTAAAATATTTTTCAGATACGCGTTGTATATCTTCAACTGTTACTGCTGAAATCTCATCTGGGTACTGCATTATTTCATCCCAGGATTTGTTTGAAGTAAATAATTGAGCAATTAAAAAAGCTCTTTCTGTTGAATTTTCAAGAGACTGCTGATGTTCTTTAATTAAATTTAGTTTAACGGCTTCGAAAAAAGCCTTGTCAATTTCGCCAGATTGAAGTTTTAGAATCTCGTCGGTCACTAATTTCTCCGCTTTCTTGAAAGACTGTCCTACAATTTTAGGAACATAAAAAACCATTAATGCACCATGGTCATTTCTAATATCATTAAAGCAATCTACTTCCATTAATTTCCCATCAAGACTTAGTTTATTGAGGTAACCAGTTGACGAAGAATTACTAAGTAATGCCTGACAAACCGCTAATACTACCTCATCATCATCGTTTGTTTTAACTGTTCTATAACCTAGCATCCCAACTTTAACAGGGGTAATACGCGCTTCAACTTTTTCAACACCGTTAAATTCTACTTCCTTATATTCTGGGTAATTAGGGACTTCGCCATTTTTCCATTCTCCAAAATATTTTTCAATCATTGGGATTACCTCTTTTGTGTCGAAGTTTCCAGTGATTACTAAAGCCATATTGTTCGCAACATAATAAGTTTCATACATCTTTCTCATATTGTTTAGAGAAGGATTTTTGATATGGTCAGCTTTTCCAATTACGGTTTGAGTTCCATATGGATGATTTTTATAAAGATTTTCGTAGAATGTTTCAATCAAGCCAGTTCCGAAATCATCCATATACATATTTTTTTCTTCAAAAACAGTTTCTAGCTCCGACTGGAATAATCTGAAAACTGGATTTTTAAATCTATGGCTGTATAAAACCATCCATTTATCCATTTGATTTTTTGGGAATACATTAAAGTAAGCAACAATTTCTTCAGACGTAAATGCATTTACTCCACTTGATCCTATCTGATCTAGCAATCTGTCCAATTCATTTGGAATTGCATATTTACCCGCTTCTTGAGATAATTCGTTTATATTTTTTTGAATTTCTTTACGTTTCTCCGCATCAGTTGTTACAGCAAGTTGTTCATACTTATCAGCAATTTTATCAAGAACTACTTTTTCTTTTTCATAATCAACAGTTCCAAGTTCATCCGTACCTTTAAACATCATGTGTTCAAGATAATGAGAAGTACCTGTATGGTCTGCAGGGTCAAATTTTCCTCCAGTTTTTATTATAACTGCGCCAAGCACATTAGGGGCACTGTGGTCTTCGTTAAGATAAACACTTAGTCCATTGTCAAGCTTAAAGCTTTTTATCTCAAGGTTTTGACTAGCTTTCTGAGCAAAAGCTGAGAAAGATAAAATGAGAGCAAATACAAATAATAATCTTAATTTCATATTACAATTTTTATAAATTCTTAAATTCTTTTTTTGTTAAAATTCTGGCTGACAAGATATATATATTTTCTTTTGGTTGGTTACCAATGCGAGTTTTAGATTCTGAAAGTTTTGTTAAAATTTCAATTCCACAGACTATCTCACCAAAAACCGTATATTGAGAGTCATAAATTGGTGCTCCACCAAATTCAGAATACATTTTCAACTGATAATCGCTTATTTTAAACAAATTTTTTCCATCTTTTTCAATTTCAGGAATAACAGATTTTGACAATTCAGAGTAAAGTCGACTCCAATCACTATTTTTTGAAGTAGATTTGTAAAAGTCCAAGCTATCCTTATACATTTTATTTTCAGGTCTATCTAAAAAGACTGTCATATAATTAGAAATTAAAGGAGCATTTCGCTTTGCTTCAAGGGTCTTCAACAATTTTTCGTCTGTTTTAACTCCTTCTACCAAATAAAACAATTGAGAATCAGAATAATTGTCGGGATTCGTATTATTTGCTAATCGCACCATGCCAACTGCACCTGTTTTATTAAGTAATTTCTTATTTATTTCGGCAGGAATATTGTTCAAAGAAAAATTATTAGTCAAAAACTCATCTTCTGTAACATTTTTAGGCAACCCCAAGCGCTGAATTCCGTTAGGTATAACAGAGTAAACAAGACAGGAATCGTAAATTTTGTTATTTATATTATTGATAAAATTGTTGCGGTGATTCGGAGTTCCTTCGTATAAACCAATTGCGAAACTGCCTTTTGAGGTTGAGAACTGTACATAAGTTTTTATTTTTGCTGGATTCTTAAGTGCAGAACAAGAGTATAAACCAGAAAAAATGCTTAAAATTAGTATTAAAAAAATATTAGTTTTATTCATGAAAAAATATTTGATTTGTAAAAAATAAATTAGTAATATTGTAAGTTACAAAAATAAAACAAATTATTATATATTATGAAGAGATTTGTAAATGTTGCCATAATTGTTGCAATCCTTGCGGGAGTAGTAGTTACTAATTACAGTTGCAACCCAGAAGAGCCACCAAAAGCCGTAGTTTTTGTTGTTGATGAAGACAATCAACCTATCGAAGAAGCGATGGTAATTGTAAAAGCTGCAAATTCGGATAGTGCACATACTGTAGTTTATTTGTTAAATGAAGCGAAATCTGTTGCTGACACACAATATACAAATGCTGAGGGAAAAGTGCTTTACGATTTTAAATATGAATCTATTTACAAAGTTGAAGTAACTGTAAAAAAAGATCGTGACCATCCTTTTGCAAGAAGAGGCCTTGGTATCTTAATTCTTGAAAATGAAAAAACCATTGAATCAAAAATTGAGGTAAACGAACAAACAACATTTTAACCCCAAAAATAATAGTAAATAAACAAAATGAAAAAAATCATTTTTATAAGCCTGTTAGCAATATCAGGCTTTAGTCTTTTCGGACAAATTTCAATTGTTAGATCTGATTTTGCCGACGTAAACGATTCTATTCCAAGAATTTATTATTCATTTGAAACAGATTTTGAAGGCTATCTAGCCGACAGTTTAATCCCAGAAAATTTGGTTTTTACAGATCCAATTTTCCCAGTTGTAAGCATCGACACATTAGCTTATTTCCCTTCATCAGACACCGACATTGAAGGGCTTTTTACTGATGCAACTTGCGCCTATTTTTCTCGTGACGGTTTCGTGATGCATTTAAAAATCGCAGATAACATGACTCAACTAATTGGAATGCAAGGACAGTTACCATTTTCAGGTGGCATAATGAATCTTGTATTTACCGATACTCTCACAATAGCAGAATACCCTTGTGAATACACCGATAATTTAATCGATCAAGGGGCAGCAATGGATCATCAGCCAATTTCTTTATTTGAAGCAATAATTCCAGCAGACACTTATGCTCAACTCTCAATGATATTTGATACTGTTAGATTTTATATGTCAACCAAATTAAATACAAGTTTTGATGAATATGGAGACATTCAGTTCATAGGAGCTTCGAACTACAATGGCACTTATGAATATCTTAGGGAGAACAGAAAAATGATGACCTCATTCGATATTCTATTGCGCAATAAGTTTAACGGATCATATACTTCTTTAGGAGATATCCCTGGAATTGGCGATCAATTACCGATGGAATTACCAATGATTGACACTATTACAACACATTCATATTGGGCAAAAGATTTAAAAAACCCACTTCTTGAAATTGAATTTAACACATCTTATGATTCTGTTCAGAGCATGACTTTCCGCTACGAAAACAATGTAAGTATTGTAAACCCAGCAAAAGTTAGCATTTGTAAAGTATTTCCAAACCCAACAAATGATTTTGCAAATTTCTATTTTCAAAATAATACTGATTGTGTTTTATTTGTTTACGCTATTGATGGCAGTTTGATTTCAAAAACAGAATTAAAATCAAACAACACCGTATTAGATTTAAGAAGCTTTGCAACTGGCACTTATGTTTATCAAATTTTTGACAAGAACAAAGTTTTGCAAGCAACAGGGAAGTTGATAAAAGATTAATTTTTAAGAAAATAAGGAGGGGTGTTAGCACATCCGGTTAGTGTACAAGACTGGCAGTCTTGAGAGAGCGGTTCGAGTCCGCTACGCTCCACAAGGCTCACAAATGTGAGTCTTTTTTATTATGAGCTACTACGTCTATATATTGTACTCCAAAAAATTTGACAAGTATTATTACGGTCAAACACAAGATTTAGAAACTAGGATTATAAAGCATAACTCTGGGCATGAAAAATCAACTTCTAGATTTGTTCCGTGGGAAATTCATGCTTTCAAAGAATTCAACACTCGTTCTGATGCAATGAAAATCGAAAAAACTTTGAAAAATCAAAAAAGCAGACTTAGAGTTTCTGATTACATTTCTAAAAATAATTTTACTCTTTTATTGGCAGACTCGTGATGATCGGTCCCAAAAATTAGTGCCCGCTTTTTTGCGGACACGTAAATTTTTGAGGATCCTCGGGAATGCA
>JBBQCZ010000022.1:0-34091 GCA_038319215.1 Bacteroidales bacterium
TTCCAGAAGTGTATTCCCACCATTCAGGAACAGCAACTCCATGTGTTCCAATAAATGAAGGGTCGCTATTGCCTGGGAACATATAATCCGCAGGAATTATCTCGTCGGTGCCTGTGTAATAATTCAAAGCTGTGCTATCCCTCCAACATCCCCTCAAATAATTATAATAATCGGTGTCTATATTTGGGTCTCCATTATTAGTACTAAATGTATAATTACTAAAATACAAGAATTTACTCAAAAATAAATCCTCATAATTAGGGTTTACATAAGGACTATTAAGTAAAGTTATAGTCTGTATTGGTGGATTTGAGCCATAACCAACTATTCCGCTGCCAGATTCGTCAAAATTGTCACCATTATAAAAGTAGTAAGAACTTCTACTAACATCACAACCTAGGTAATCATCTTGAGCATTTCCAAGGTCGCCGTCTGTCCATATTCCACAAAAAACTGAATCGTATGTATTTACAGATCTATTAATGATTTTAGCGTTTAGGTAAGTTTGATAATTTGGTAAATCTGCCCATTCATCGCTTGGATTCTCATTAAGATAGCCATACAAAGTATATTGCACTTCAATTCCCAATGGAGTGCCGCCAGTTTCATTATGTGGGGCAAAGATGTCGTTAGTTACCCACCAGAGCATTTGGTCACCTTTTAGTTCTGGATAGTCACCGTTTGCAGGATTATAAATTCCATCGTTGTCATAGTCGTAAAAAGGAGCGAGATTGTCGGCATACCTGGCAGGACCATGAGCAGGCCAGGAGTATAGGTCGGGCGATACATAATAACTTGTGCCGTTTTCAAAATTAGAAATATGAGCTAAAATATCGCTGCGATCTATTTTCCAAACTTTGTTAAATAAAATACTTGTTGCTGTGTCGCAAATTGCAGGAACTCCGGTCTCTCCAGTTGTTAAAGGCCCCGGAAGAAAATCGTATGCATTGCCTATTGTATTAAAATCATATCCTTGACTAAATCTGTCCCCAGAAATATGTAAATCATGTGATTGGTCATAGCCTCCAATCCATAAAGCAGTAGCAAATAATGAATTTGTTGTATCTGTATATGGAACTGCGTATTCAGCCTTGCCTTCGCCATCCCAAAACATACTACCGTGACTTCTAACACCTGCTCTTACTTGGTTCCTGTCAAAATATTTGTGGTTTTTATTTGTAAAAGCTGTCATAATATCAGCATAGTCGTCAGGATTGATAAGATAGACGCGGTTTTTCCCGAATGAAGACAGATAAAACTGGCTATCATTTTTCTGAATGAAAGAACAGCTAGAGGTTAATAGTGAGACATCACGATAGCTGATATATTCTGCTGCATTATCATCAATTCTAATCATAGTAAGGAAGGGTGATGTCATATTCAGAATATAAGTTCTACCCAAGTTGTCGCCTGAAATAAATGAATTTTTAAAATTGAAGTTTGAATCATAAAAAGGCATTTCTTCTAATGATGTTGTTATTCCGGTGGTCATATCTAACTTCATTGGATTTTGAGAACTCCAAGAGTGCCATAAATCGTTGCCGTTAATATAAAAACTAGTTAATGTACCGACGTAGTTGTCTTCAATAAATAAGATTGTAGTATCTCCATCATATTTGAATATTCCATGCGCATATTTATTGCCCCAGTAAATATTGTGGTTGTTGTCATGCGTCATATTACAGAGTTCTGTATAATTGCCAACAAGACAAGTGTCGATTTCAATATTTTCAATAAGCTCTGTACTAATATTTATTTTTAGTAATTCTGTAATTCTATTTTTGTTACCTGCCAGCGCATATAAATAATTGTCGTCAACTGTTAATGAATGAACAAAATATTCTTCCGTATGGGCAAATACCTCCCAAACAATAGGATTTGTATTGTAGTCTGCACAAATAATGCTTGAATCGGTTGCAGCATAGATTTTGCCGTTGTAGTTTAAGATAAAATTAACGCTGTCAGATAAAAAACCTTGTTCGTCTGAATAATAGTGGAAAAAATTAGTGCCATCAAATTTTCCAATACCAGATTTGTCATAGGCTATCCACAAATTCTGATTGTCGTCAACAGCAATGTTTTTTACACTTAGATTAAACAATGTGTCGTGGTTTGGTCCATCATCCAAAATTGAATCGCCAATCATTATAGGTTGGATTTGTCCAAATAAGGTAAAAGACACAAGAACCAATAATGCCGTACTAAATACATTTATTGTTTTCATAGCAGTTATATATATAAAGTTTACTTTTTGAAAATCAATTTTTACCAATGCAATTAATTGTCTAGATGATCAGACAAGTTTGGTGTTGTAAATATAAGATATATTTTATACAAATGCAAGTATTTTATATTTATTTTTTTAAATAAAAATTTTAGAAAAATATTTTAGCCGACAATTGTAAAAAAGAGTGCCCATGCAATACACGGGCAACTCAAATTATATAGTATAAAGATTTTATTAAAAAACAGCTTTCACACCAGCAACAAAATTGCGACCTGGAGCAACTATGCCGCAGCTATAAGGTCTGTAGCGAAGATCTGTAATATTATCTATCCCAGCATTAAAAGAGAAATTATCATTTAACTGATATTGTGCTTTAAAATTAAAAGTAAGCCAAGCGGGAGAATATGGGTTTCCATCAGTGTCTAATGCGTACATATATGCTTTTCCTTGCTCTTCTTGTGGCATATTTGCGAAACTTACTTCCCCAGAATAAACAGAATAGAAACTCATCTTTAGTTTTTGAGTAGAATAATTAAGCGAAGTTTGGCCATACCAAGGTGCAGCATGTCTTAATGGGCTGGTAGTACCGTCGTCGAGTTCTTCAATTCCTTTTTGCCAATTAAATCTTGATGAAATTCCAAATCCAGATGGAAGTTTTATTTCCATGCCAGTTTGAACTCCATAAACTTGGGCAAAAGCCGCATTTTGAGTTGCCATCACTTGGCTTAATTCTCCGTCGTAAACAATGCTATCGAGTCCATTTAGTGTAAAATCTCTTCTTACCAAAGCATTATCAAGATAAATATAATATCCTGTAGCCTCGATTTTTAGAAATTCTCCAAAGATTTTGGCAATACTCAATTCTCCATTGTAAGCATATTCTGCTTCGAGAACCGGATTTGGGATAATTACTGAACCTGGTTCAGAGTCAAAGACTTTTCCTAAATCGTCAACATTTGGAGATCTAAATCCTGTTGATGCATTCATGCTGATTGACCATTTTTCTGTTGGATTATACACAAAACCTAGACTTCCGGTAAGAGCACCATCATTTATATTTGCAGTTGTGTATGGAAATGGATAGAACGTAGTGTCAAAATTTGCATTGAGAACGTATTGGTTGTATCTTATTCCACCCACAGCATCGAATTTATTACTAAAACGATGTTTAAATGTTGCATAAGCAGCGTACGAAGCCCAATTTGATTTTGGATATCTAGCAGGTCCGTTTATTATTACTCCTGTCAGTACGTTTTCATCTGTGCCAGTCGATGTAACATCATCATAAACCGCTTCGACTCCATAATTCAATTCATCGTTTTCTGATAAAGACTTTACAAAATCGAGATTGACAGAAATAGCTTCAACATCTTCGTATCTGTTATATTTTGTTGGTTTGTTAAAGTCTCTATCGTGCCGGCTTTCTTCAAAATGCTGATGTGCAATTCTTAAAACCATATTGTCGTAAACTGCATTATTGCCTTTGTTTTCGACACTAAAATTATTCATCATCCATTCTTGAGGACCATAATACCATTCTGCACTTCGTGGCAACCCATTTTTTGTGCGGATTAATCTGTCATATCTGGCGTTATCAGAACTGGTAGAATACTGAAAATTATAATTCAATTCCCATTTTTCGGATGGTTTGTACGAAAATTTCTGCATTAAATTTATTTGATCGTATGCTGTTGGGCTTTGAATTAGTGAATTAGGATTATTTACAGCAATATCGAGTGTGTCAATTCTTTGTACAAGAAATTTACTCAAGTATTCATCTGGCCCGTATGCTCCCATACGCAAGTCGCCAAAACTATTGTAAGAAACGCTGGTAAGCATAGCGAATTTTTCCCATCCTACATTTACATCAAAGTGACCAGTCATTTCTTTGTTTGCTGATGCTGCTCTAAAAGATGCCGACCCAGTAACATTTAGACTGTCATTATCGCCAAATTTTGGTTTTAGAGTTGTAAAACTCATTACTCCACCAATTGCATCACTTCCGTAAATTACTGAACCTGGACCAAATAGAACTTCGGTTTGTTCAACCGAAAAAGGATCGATTGAAATTACATTCTGGATATTTCCACTGCGGAAAATTGCGGTATTCATTTTAACACCATCCACAGAAATAACCAATCTGTTTGTTGCAAATCCGCGAATCATTGGCGAACCTCCACTTTGCTGACTTTTCTGAATAAACACTTCGCCCGATGAACTCAAAAGGTCGGCAGAAGTTTGAGGGTTGTGAAAGCTAATATCCTTTGCTTGAATTGTTGATATTTTCATTGGAATATCTCGCTTTGGCTGCTGCCATTTTGATGCAGAAATTACCACTTGATCAAGAGTTATGCTCGATTGTTCGAGATATATTCTGTAACCTGTAGTTACAAATTTTTCGTAACTTATTGTTTTAGGAATATATCCCAACATGCGTACTTCTATTTCTTTGCATCCTTTGAATTCGCTTATTTCAGTTCTCCCTTTACTATTTGTAATAGTGTAATTCTCCGTTCCTACACAATTTAAAGTCGCGAATTCAAGTGGCTTTAGTGTTTCGGAATCCTTTACAGTTATTACCTGAGCTATTGTAGAAAGGTTTATTAATGTAAAAATAATTATTATCGTTTTTTTCATTTTATTAAAATTTAAATTCGTATATCTGATAACATTTTGTTTAACAGATATTGAATTTTGGCGGTGGATCTACCGACCCATAATAATGAAAAATTAGAGATTTATTGTAATAAAACAAAATGTCATTTTGTACATTCGAATTAGAGCAATAATCTAATTCTGTATTTTGTGCAAAAAGAGATTGAAGAAAATTGCTAAAGTTTTCTGAGGCCGTTTGAGTATCTTTATTGTGACCCAAGGCTGCGTCTACAATTGTTTCAAAATTCTTTATCAGGCTGGCAACTTCAATGTTTCTATGGCAGATATAAATAATTTTGTCTCCAGAATATTGCACTTGCATTACATTATAAACCATTCCAGTAAATTCAAATTCGCGTTTGGATAGCCATTTTAAATCTTTTTGGGTTTGTTCGCGAGTAAAAGTTAATGAAACTAATTCAGATTTGTGATTTCCATTATTGATTTCGGTTTGCAAACGGTTTTCTATTTCTATTTTTTGTAAGTTGAAAACAGAATAAAAGCCAATAAATGGAATGTTTATTATCAGAATCAGAAATAATATTGCAAATTGTTTTTTCAAGTATTTAAATTATACTGCAAAAGTAAAATAATTTAGTCAATTAGAACTGATAAATTTCTTGCTAATCGGGGCAAACTAATATAAATATAGAAATCTAATAAGTTTGAACATAAATTTGACTTGACATGCAGTTTCAATCTGTCTATAATCTCGCTAGTGAAAATGGTTTTTTTTGTAGCGTTTAAAATAATTAGGTAATAAGGTTTAGATACTGGTGGGTTATCTTTACTATTAAGCTGGGTAAATAAATAAGGTTTTAACTACTTTATAAAAACCTTATTTTTGGGTTTAAGCTGAGTGGTTTTGTTTATGCAGGATGAACTCAACCTTGTTTTTTCCTTTATTGATTTTTTTAAGTTTAGAGGCGTTGTTTTCCCTGACTTGCTATTTTCTAAATTATAGAAACTCAAACTAATTTACTCAATTATCAGTTTAACGGTTTTAAAAGAATCTAAATATTGGATTGTCAAAATATAGAAACCTGGCTCTGGATTGGTAAATTCAATTTTTTCTTGGTTGTTGCGAATATTGTTTTTTTGAAGAACAATTTTACCACTTGCATCTAAAATTGAAATTGAAAAGCTATCTGCAATGTTAAAATTTGCTACAACGTTAAACTCCCCATTATTAGGATTTGGATAAATGTTAAAGCTAGGTAAATTATAATTTTCGCAATTAGTAGAAATAGTGTTTGAATAAGAGAAAATCCCATCAAAATCTGTTTGTTTTAGGCGATAATAATTTGTTTTTAAAATGCTGATGTCTGAATCTATGTAGTTATAATCATTTGAAGTGTTTGAATTTCCAGCGCCAGAAATTTTTACAATTTGGCTCCAGTTTGTTCCATTGGTTGATTTTTCAAGAGTAAAATAATCATTATTTATTTCACTTACTGTTGACCAAAAGATGAAAACATTAGACTCGCTGCAATTTGCAGTGAAACTTGTTATTTCAACTGGTAAAGGATTTTCTATTGCTCCTCCAAAACCCCAGTTACTCCAGCCAGTTGCTCCGCTTCTTTTAAGTACTGGACGAACCGATGTTCCTGAAGGTTCGATGTGAGTTCCTGATGATGCCCAATCTCCTAATCCAACGCGTTTTATAGCTGCCAATTTGCAAATATCGGTTATGCCATAAACATTTTCGCCTACAAGTGTAATATCGTAATTGCCATCATTTGACAAAGCATTGCCTGCATCAATTTGCCAATATCCATCGTCGGCTGTGTTTACAATATCAAAAGCGCCGCAGGTTCCAGTTGTAGAAATGCTTATTGGTAAGCCCGCAGAACCCATCTGAGTCGAAATCCATTGTGCCGTTAAAGTGCCGCCGATTGTTGGAGCTGATGAATATTCAACAGTAATAAATCTGTCATTTGTATCATAGCCTAGAGGTAATAGTCCTGATATATTTCCAGAGTTTGTTCCATTGAACCATCTAGCAATTTTGCCATAAATTAACCCATTAGTCCATGCAATTTGTCCTTTGTCGGTTGTCGATGTTCCAATTGTTAAAGTATTTGTGCCTGTAGTAATATCTCCAGAAATCATCTCGAGTTTTTGTTTTACTGTTGCATTTGTTGTCAATATCAGTTGGTTTGAATTATCAAGAATTACATAATCGAATAATTCTCCGCCATCTACATTTATAGTCTGACTTGAAGTTCCTGTAAAGAATACAGCTCTGTTGTTAGGCGCAAAAGAACTTCCAGAACCACGTGTCCAATTACCTTTAACAACGATGTCGCCGAGTAGAGCATCGCCTAGGCCTAAATTCCCATTAACCGTAACATTTCCGGAAACTGTAAGTTGACCGCTTTTATTTAACTTATCGCCGTAAGCAAGAAACAATGATGAATTTGAATCAATAGTTAGGTTTCCTCCGATTTCGAGACTCTTTGAAAATGGCAGGTCACCAGTATTTGGATAGTCGAGAGTTGTGCTATTCGTAATAAGTACATGATAAGGATGTCCTGGTGTAGTTCCTACAGTTCCAACATTATCCCATTCTACTCTTCGTTCATAAATTCCACCACTATTGTACTTTAATGTTGATCCTGTATTATAAATTGGAGCATTATAATCTACGTAACTACCATTATTTAAAGTAAGTGTTCCGCTTATTTTTGATTTTCCATCTCCAAAACTAGAAGCGGCATTAATTGTAACATTATAAAAAGTTGAAACTGAACTCCCATCAACATATCCTGCTCCTAGAAAAACAACACTGCCAGTGCCAGAATTTAAACTTGAATTATTTATAAAACTGCCGTTGTTTGCAATGTTCATGGTAAAAGTCGAGAGTGATAAACTTCCTCCTGTCTCAATAGTAAGGTTTGTTGCAGATGCGTCGGCGCTTAATGTTACAACATGTGTGTTTCTAATATTAATGTTTGGGTCGGCGGAAGTAGGTGTGGAGCTTGCATCAATCCATGTTAACCCATTTGACATTTCCCAAGTTGAATTTTGATTCCAGTTTCCAGTAGTTTTAGATCTAAAGTTCTTAGGTGTTGATGCACTGGCTGTTACTTCTACTGAATAATAAGAGTAATTTTCCGAATAAAATGCGTAATAATATGTTAACCCAGGATCAAGACCTGCGTTATTATAAGTAGTGCCACTCCCATTGTAAACAACTGTGCCAGTACCAATTGAATTACCAACCGAATATGCTGTTCCTTGTGTTGGAGCAGTAAAGACGCCTGTTGTATTTCGAACAATCATCACATTTTTGCTGTTCCATTTTGTCCACGATAAATCAATTGCTGTATTTGTAACTAATGTTGCTGATTGTAATGAGGGCGCGCTAAGTGATGATACCGTCCAATAAGAGGCATTAGTTGTACTAAAACTTTGGTCATTTGTCCAACCTGTTTCGTCAGCATAAGTGTAGGCATCTTCAGAGCTTGCTTTGGCACGACCAGTTACGTACCAATTTCCAGTTGCTGTAAACTGAAATTCGGCAACATTACGACGAACTCTTTTGTTTAAACCATTATCATCGTACCAAAAAGCATCTGCATAATCCCAACCAGTTGTTCCATCCGAATTCTGGCCAATTCCAACTTGAGAAGAATCCCAGGTTGCCAGACCAATCTCAAAATTAAAGTACCAATTGCTACCAGTATTTATTTTGTCGCCAAGATAAAAAGTGCCGATTGGCTGACCATAGGATATTCTCGTAACCCAAATTTGTGAAAATGAATTTAAACTCGTTAAAAATGTAATTGCGAGAAGAAATAAAGAAAACTTTATTGTTTTCCCAGTTTTATTGGTTCTAGTATTTAAAATATTAGAGCTGTATTGATTTGCATTAGGATTTTCCATTTTGCATTTTTTAAAATAATTTTGATTTTTTTGTTAATTTATTTCGCACTCTAAAAATACAAATATACCTTTTTTTAAAATTGAATACATACACATAATAAAAAGCTAAATTTTATCAAACAATAATATTTTATAATATGAAATCTGTGGATAAAAAGTTTGATTTATCGTCTTTTAGAATATCGTGAATAATCTTTTTGTTTCCATCATTTTCTTTAGCTGCAACAAGTGTTCTTATTGAGAAAACTCGTAAAGCATCATAAATTGAAAGAGTTGCCTCGGCAGAATCTTTTCTTCCAGTAAATGGGAAGTTGTCTGGGCCCCGTTGGCACTGTGAATTAATATTTACTCTACAAACCTGGTTAACCAACGTGTCGATTAGTGTTGCAATCTGATCTGAATCTTTGCCGAAAATACTTGCTTGTTGTCCAAAATCTGAATTTGTAACATAATCGAGCGGTTCTTGAATGTCCTTGTAAGTTATGACTGGCACTAATGGTCCGAATTGTTCTTCATGATAAATTTTCATTTTCATGTTAACATTATTAAGTATTGCTGGGAAGAAAAATGATTTGTTGTAATTTCCCCCGTTAGGGTTAACTAAAGTTGCACCATGAAGGATTGCATCATTTATTAATTCAGTGAGATATTGTGATTTCCCTGGTTCAGGAAGCGGTGTTATTTTTACATTTTCATCCCATGGCATTCCTGTTTTTAGTTTTTCAACTTCGTCAGATAGTTTTGCAACAAATTCAGAAGCAATATCTTCGTGAACATAGATAATCTTTAGAGCAGTGCAGCGTTGACCATTATAAGATAATGCACCTGTAATACATTCTTTGACAGTTTCGTCAATATCTGCATCTTTCAGTATTATTGCTGGATTTTTTGCTTCTAATCCTAGCACGCTTTTAAGACGATGAGGCTTTGGGTGTAGTTGTTTTAGCGAATCTGCTACTTTACTGCTTCCTATAAATGCTAACACATTAACTCTGCCAGATTCCATTATTGGAGAAATAACTTTTTCCCCTTTTCCATAAACTGTATTAACAACTCCTTTTGGGAATGCTTCCATAAAAGCTTTAAGCAAAGGAGAATGTAAAAGTACACCAAGTTTTGGCGGTTTGAAAATAACCGTGTTTCCCATTATTAATGCTGGGATTAGAGTTGCAAAAGTCTCGTTCAATGGATAATTATACGGTCCCATGCATAAAACTACACCAAGCGGTGCGCGTCTAATTTGAGCAATTATTCCGTCCGAAATTGTAAATCGAGATGATTCTCGGTCTAGATTTTTGAGAGCTTCAATTGTGTCATTTATATAGTCAACAGTCCTGTCAAATTCTTTTTGCGAGTCGGCTAAACTTTTACCGATTTCCCACATTAACAGATTTACAACCGTTTCTCTTTGTTCTTTCATTAAAAAAACAAATTTTTTGATGCTTGCAATTCTTTCTTCTACTGTCATTGATGGCCATTCGCCTTTGCCGTTAGCATAAGCATTTTCTGCTGCATCTAAGGCTTCTAGTGCTTCATTGCTTCCCATCATTGGATAAGAACCAATATAGTTGTTTGATTCTTCAGCATCCTCTATGTAAATTGGTGAAAACACTTCGCGAAATTCTCCATTCCATTGTTCGATTTTGCCGTTTAATAAATATTCCCTTTGTTTTATTGGAAATGTTATTTTATATTTTTCAGGAATCTGATTGATTTTTGGAAATATTAATTCTGTTTTATTCATAATATTTTGTTGTTAAAAAGCCTCTGAATATTTGTTTCAGAGGCTTGATTTTTATTTCATATAATTGTATTCGAAGTCTGTTGGTGGGATAAATGTTTCTTTAACAGTTCGTGGACTTGTCCAACGTAAAAGATTTAATTGTCCACCAGCTTTATCGTTTGTGCCAGAACCTCTTGCACCTCCAAATGGTTGAAGTCCAACCATTGCACCCGTTGGTTTGTCGTTTATGTAGAAGTTTCCAGCTGCATATCTTAACACTCGGCATGCTTGAATCATTGCGTATTTATCATTACTAAAAATTGCTCCGGTTAAACCATAAGGAGAGGTTTTGTCGCAAATATCGAGGGTTTCTATATATTTGTCATCTTCATAAATAAATATTGTCATAACTGGACCGAATATTTCTTCGTGCATTGTTATAAAATGTGGATCAGATGTTAAAATGATTGTAGGCTCAATAAAATAACCCTCTGATTTGTCGCCATTTCCGCCAGCAATTATTTCGCAGTCTTTTGATTCTTTTGCGATATTGATGTATTTCATTATTCCGTCGAAAGAACTTTCATCAATAACAGCATTGCAGAAATTGTCAAAATCTGAAACAGGTCCAATTTTTATTTTGGAATGCATTTCTAAGATATGAGTTTTAATTTCTGGCCATAAAGATTTTGGAATATAAGCTCGTGATGCAGCAGAGCATTTTTGTCCTTGATATTCGAAAGAACCTGCTATTATTGCGGTTGCAACTTCTCTTGGGATAGCTGAATTGTGTGCGAAAATAAAATCTTTTCCGCCAGTTTCACCAACTAGTTTTGGGTAGGAAACATATTTCTCCAGATTGTTGGCTACGCCTTTCCATAATGTATTAAAAGTTTTGTTTGAACCTGTAAAATGTATCCCTGCTAAATCTTTATGCGCAAGAACCGCATTGCCAATTAAACTACCAGAACCTGGAATAAAATTTATTACTCCGTCGGGCACTCCAGCCTCTTTAAATATTTTCATCAAAATGTAGTTTGAGAGAAGCGCTGTTGTTGCTGGTTTCCAAACCGTGGTATTTCCCATCATAATGGGCGACATATTTAAATTCGAAGCAATTGCTGTAAAGTTAAATGGAGATACTGCAAATACAAATCCCTCTAAAGCTCTGTATTCCAGTCTGTTAAATTGATTTTCTGTGGAGTTTGGCTGATTTTGATAAATTTGAGATGCAAAAAATACATTGAATCGCAAAAAATCAATTGTTTCGCATGCCGAGTCTATTTCTGCCTGTTGAATGTTCTTGCCCTGACCCAGCATTGTTGCTGCATTAAGCAAATATCTATATTTTTTCGAAATTAGCTCAGCAACTCTTAACATAATTGAAGATCTTTCGAGCCAAGAAATGTTTTCCCACATTGGCTTTGCTGCCAGAGCTGCGTCAATAGCTAGCTGAACTTCTTTTTCGCTAGCTTTATGATATATTGCCAGCACTTTTTTGTGATTGTGTGGCATTACAAATTCTGCGGTATCTCCGGTTCTAATTTCTTTACCACCAATTATTAATGGTATTTCCATAGAGCCTGAACTTATTTTTTCGAGTTCAGCAATTAGTAATTCAAGTTCTTTACTGCCTTTAAGGTACTGTTGAACTGCTTCATTCTGAGGTTTTATAAAACTAAATACTGCGTTATTCATATAATTATTGTTGTTGAAAAGTTTAAAATGTACGAGTTGCAAAAGTATGCAAGACGGTTGTTCTTTTTAATGAAAATTGTCATGTTTTTAAATCCAAATTTTCTATATAACAAATATGAATTAGCAATGTTCTGTAATATATTGATTGTTTATTTTATCTTTTCAATAATTTCGTCGAGCATTTCTTGCAAACCATTAGAAATAGTGGCATCATATTTTTCGTGAAACCTGTCAAATGCGTCCACAATAGCTTTTCCTTCTTTTGTAAGTACGGTTTGTCCGCCAGAGGAACCGCCTCTCTGTTTCTCGACTATTTTAAAGCCCAGAGTATCTTCAATTTTCACAAGGTTATCCCAGGTTTTACGGTACGAAAGACCCAGTTTTTTCAATGCATCGTTTAGGCAACCAGTTTCATCAATTGCCTTAAGTAATTGCCATTTTCCATCACCAAGAACACCTTCTTTATCGTCGGTTTCGAGCCAAATTTTGTATTTAAGTTTAATTTCCATGAATTAGAGTTTAAAGAAGTTAGTTTTAAGGGTATAAATATAATTTATTTGATTGTGATTAGAAAATATTTTTAAATATTAGATACAATAAAAAATGTATATTTATGTTTTTATGTATTTAAGAATTGTAAATATATAAAGAAAGTTGTTTATTATGATTGAAAAAACCATATGGATTGTTCTGATAATCCTAATTTCTATTTCTACAATTGCCCAGAAAGTAACAATAAGTGGCTATGTAGAGGAAATAGAATCTGGTGAGGGGTTAATTGGAGCTTCTGTTTATGATTCAAATAATCCAACGCATGGCACTTCGACTAATGTTTATGGATTTTATAGTTTTACGGTTCCTGCTGGTTCGATTAAGTTTACTAGTAGTTTTGTGGGATACAATTCGTATGAGCAGAGTTTTTTATTAAGTAAAGACACCATTATTAATATAGGCTTATCCTCTCAGATTTTTTTAGATGAGGTAATCGTGAGTGGCAAGCGAGACCAGATATCGGATGTGCAAATAAGCAAAATTGATATTCCGATTCAGATGATAAAAAATATGCCATCATTAATGGGTGAAACTGATGTGATGAAAGCGATACAATTGCTTCCTGGAGTGCAGTCTGGGACTGAAGGAATGAGCGGAATTTATGTTCGTGGTGGCGGTCCAGATCAAAATCTTATTTTACTTGACGGAGTGCCGGTTTATAATGCAAATCATTTATTTGGATTCTTTTCTGTCTTTAACGGCGATGCTATAAGTGATGTAAGTTTGGTAAAGGGAGGATTTCCGGCAAGGTATGGAGGCAGATTATCATCGGTTATAGATATCAGAATGAAAGAAGGCAATATGTATGAGTACAAATCTGATTTGTCCATTGGTTTGATTGCTTCGAGAGCAACAGTTGAAGGGCCTATAATAAAAGGTAAATCCTCTTTTATTGTCAGTGCTAGACGAACATATCTTGATGTGCTGGCTATTCCTGCGGAGTTGCTTTATACTACACTTAAGGATGAAGATCCTTTTACAGCAGGATATTTCTTTCACGATTTTAACGCAAAACTAAATTATAAATTCTCAGGTAGAGATCGCATATTTCTAAGTTTTTATGGTGGAAAAGACAAAGCTTACGGGAAGTTTAAATCTTATGATGAGGCTGATCGTTTGGTCGGATTGGATAAGTTTAATTTAAATTGGGGAAACTTCGTTTCGGCATTTCGGTGGAACCATATTTTTACACCTAAGCTATTTCTTAATACTACCGCAACATACACAAGATTTAAATATGGAATAGGGCAGGATAACTACCGAATTTATAGTTTTTATGAGGATGGGTCGGAGCACCGTAACACATTCTTGTCGGAATACTATACAGGGATAAATGATTTAGCATTGAACTGCGATTTTGACTGGATTTTGAACACTTCAATAAAATTTCGTTTTGGGGCAAATGCTATCCGGCATAATTTTAATCCAGGTATTTCGGTTAATGCTCAAAATTGGTATGGAAATACTGCTGATACAACATACGGCTACAATAAGATTATCGGAAATGAATATTCTACATATATTGAGTCGGAGATAAATATCGGCAAATTTATTTCGGTAAATGCTGGTGGTCGGTTTGGACTGTATCAAATTAGAGATACAACTTATTTTTCGCCTGAACCAAGAATCTCTGCTCGATTTTTAATATGTGAAAATTTCTCTTTTAAACTTGCATATACTCAAATGCAGCAAAATATTCATCTTCTGTCAAACAGTACAGCCGGATTGCCAACCGAAATATGGGTTCCAGCGACAGAAATTATTTTACCGCAAAAATCTACTCAATATGCAGGAGGTTTTGCATTTAAGTTGTTTAATAAAATTGATCTTACAGTTGAAGGTTATTATAAGGAAATGACGAACCTAGTGGAATATAAAGAAGGCGAAAGTTTGTTTTTTAGCTTCGATGAAACTGAAGTGGACAATGCTCAGGAATGGGAATCTAAAGTTGAACAGGGCAAAGGTTGGGCTTATGGCGGAGAATTATTTATTGAGAAGAATTATGGGAATTTTAATTTTTGGCTTGGTTATACTCTTTCGTGGACTAACAGACAGTTTGAGAATATATCACAAGGACAGGTTTTTCCTTATAAATACGACAGGCGGCACGATGTTTCGTTAACATTAAGTTACAAGCAAAATGAGAAAATTGATTACGGGCTTACATGGGTATATTCGAGTGGAAACAATATTACAATTGCTGGTTCTCAGTATATTACACTCAACGGCGTAAATCTTTATGTGAATGCATCGGGAAGCCTGCAGCAATCATTGCTGAGACCGGTAAACTATTATGGACAACGTAATAATTTTCAAATGCCAGCAAATCACAGGCTTGATCTGGGTGTAAATTTTCACAAGGAACGGCAACGCGGAACAAGGACATGGAGTATTAGTGTTTATAATGCATATTGCAGATTGAATGCATTTTATGTTGATGTTTACCACGACCTTTTTACAGGAGATACTAAACTGACCAAAATCTCATTATTTCCGATAATTCCTTCGGTAACCTATAGTTTTAAGTTTAAGTAATTATGGAAGAAATTAATATAAATGCAAATATGATAAGATATAAAAAGATATTTTCCTGTTTGGCTATGGACAAAATGGCTAGGCTATTTATCTTCTTTATTCCTGTTTTAATTCTAATTTCTTGTGAAACTGAACTCAAAATTAGCACTAAAGATTTTCCACCAATGCTTGTTTTAAACGGAGTTGTTGAGCAGGATTCGGTATTTGTAATTAATGTGTCAAGAACTGGCAGTCTCAACGAGAACTATTCTATTGGCGATTTGTTTTTAACAGATGCCACAGTTTTATTATACAAAGATGATAACTATATTGAGATAATGCAACATGATTCGATTGGGTTTTATAGTTCTATAGCAACTGCTGAGGGCGGACACACTTATTTTATAAAAGTCGAAAGAGATGGTTATCCTGTTGCCCGTGCAAATCTTGATTTTACAAAACAGCCAGAGTTTGTTTTAGCTGATATAAGGATAGAGAAGAACGATTCTATTTATGCTTATGATATTCCTGAGCCTGGTGGAGAAATAAATCTGACCACTGTTCTTGTTTATTACACTTTGCAAATTGATGATAATCCAGGAGAAAAAAACTTTTATTCATTTGAATCTTTTACGAAAACTCAGGAAATGAGTTATTGGGGTCACATGGACAGTGACGAGGAGGATGCAGTACTTAGTGATTTGGTTTATGGGCAAGCTGGAGTTATGTTGGAATTAGAATCCGATTGGGAAAAATATGCTAATTACAAAACATATTATAGAGCTTACAATTATAGCACAAATGGATTTAGCGCCTATAATGATGTGCTTTTTAACGGACAAGTAAGTGATTTTCAATTTGTTACTTATTTTCAGACAACAGATTTGGTCCCGTTAACAATAATAGTCAAATCATATCCCGAGAGCCTGATAAAGTATTATGAGTCTTCTGATCTCTACAGCAATGTTTTTGACAATCCATTTACAGAGCCAGTTAACGTTTATTCCAATATCGAAAACGGAATTGGCTTTGTTTGCGGAGTTGTTTGCAGTAAGGTTGTAGTGGAGGTGAGATGAGGTTAAAGGTTCATCAGCACTCTCGCCAATGAACCGATCAATTTTGTAATTTGTCAATTGAAGTTTATACTTCTTTAAGTTTTTTTATCTTAAATCCATTTCTTCAATCAAATGTGTTGCTCCCGCGTATTTGTCGATTACAAAAAGTGCATAGCGGATATCTAATGTGATATTTCTACACATTTCGGGATCGTACATTACGTCGCTCATAGTTCCTTCCCAGTTGCGGTCGAAGTTTACACCAATAAGTTCGCCGTTGGCGTTTATTACTGGCGAACCAGAGTTTCCGCCAGTTGTGTGATTTGTTCCGATAAATGCAACATGAATTGTTCCGTCAGAGTCGGCATATTGGCCAAAATCTTTAGCATAATACAATTCTTTTAATTTATCTGGCACGTCGTAGTCGTAAATTTCCGGATTGTCTTTTTCGATAATTCCATCGAGAGTTGTAAAAAACTCGTACTCAACACCATCGGCAGGAAAATAATTGTTTACTTTTCCGTAAGTAATACGAAGTGTAAAGTTAGCATCAGGATAAAACAACTCGTCAGGTTGATATTCCATTTGAGCTTTCATGTAAATTCTATTCAGACTATCAAGTTGAGTATAGTAGTCTTCGTAAGGACCAGATAGTTTGGTTTGATACACACTCACAAAATCTTTCATAAGCATGTAAATAGGGTCTTTAATTAGAATTTTATATGACTTTGAAGAAAGATTATTAAGAAAATTGTCAAATTTATCTTTACTTGTAAGAACAGATTTACTGAAACAATAATCAGCAAAAGCGGCGTATTTATCTGTTGATTTTTTGGTGATTTTCTCAAAATTTGCGAAATATGCTGGATGAAACTCAATAGGTATATTTTCGTAATACAGCTTAATCATTTCCGTAAATATTTTTTTGTCTGTATCCTCATTGTAATCTTTGAAATGTGCATCTGCTTTTGCTTGTGCATCTTTTTTTAAGGTTTCAACATTCTGGTCAGTAGCATCTTTTGTCCCTTCTAAACTTCTTAATCGAAGAGCCAGCATAATTGCATCACTTCCTAGTCCAGCTTCGTTTATGTAAATCATTGCTAAATTGTAAGATGAAAGTCCCTCGTAAATATTTTCGTATTGCGACAGGATTTTACCATATTTAGCTACAAGCCCACGATTGTTGTTTACCCATTTCTGGAAGCCTGCTTCGTATTCTTTTTTTACGTTAATTGCGTCAAGTCTTTTCAGTCCTTTAATTTCGCCAATCCATTTTTTCCACCCATTAGCTACAGATGCGGCTTTTGCAGAATATTGTATGCGGATAAGTGGATCGGAATTCATTGCACTATTAATTATGTCGAGTTTTTTACCTCTGATAAGAATTCTGGCAGGGTCGGATTCGTTCATAATCTGATCAACAGCAAAAGAGGGCAAGTACTCGGTTGTAGTTCCAGGATACCCAAAAACCATTGTGAAATCGTCTTTTTTTACGCCTTTGGTTGAAATTGGAAAATGTCTTTTTGGTACAAGAGGAATATTATCTTTTGAATACTGAGCTGGTTTTCCATCAGCAGCGCAATAAACTCTGAATAGAGAAAAATCGCCTGTATGACGAGGCCACATCCAGTTGTCGGTATCGCCGCCAAATTTACCTATTGCAGAAGGCGGTGCGCCAACTAGTCGAACATCTGTAAAGACTTCGTTTACAAAAATAAAATATTGATTTCCACTATAAAAGCTTTCGATTCTAGCTTCGTAATGTGTGCCTTCTACAGCTCGCTTTTCTAGTTCTTCTATATTTCTTTCAATTATTTTTGCACGTTCTGCCTCGGTCATATCTTCCTTTACGTCTTGTAAAACCCTGTCGGTAACGTCGTTCATGCTAATAAGGAAAGTTACTTTTAAGCCAGGATTTGAAAGTTCCTCTTCCCTCGACATTGCCCAGAAACCATCGGTTAGGTAATTGTGTTCCAAGCTGCTGTGTTTTTGGATGTTTCCATATCCGCAATGATGATTTGTTATCAGCAAACCTTCATCTGAAATCATTTCGCCTGTGCATCCGCCACCGAAAATCACGATTGCATCTTTCATCGATGCGTTATTAATACTGTAGATGTCTTCGGCAGTAAGTTTAAAACCTTTTGCTTTCATATCTTCATAATTGTACTTCTCCATAAGAATTGGAATCCACATGCCTTCGTCGGCAAGTAACGAGGAGAATAATGCTAGGTTTGTAAGTAAAAGGAAGATTAGTTTTTTCATAGAATTATTTTTATAGTTACGAATTATGATTGCTATTGTTAACCTCTAATTTCTGAATTAAGTTAAGTGCATCTATATTAATTTTGGAAAACGCAAATAATTTCTTCCCCAAATCTTTAAAAGATGCCCCAATATGATATACAATAAGACTGTCAAGAATTAAAAATCTGTCATGAACAAGAGAACATGTTTTTATGGTTATTTCTTGATACTGTTGATTGTGTTTGTGCAAATCAAGACCGAGCTCTTTCGAGATTTTTGATGTATATATTGTTGCCGAAACGTTTTTATTTCGTTTTGACAACATCGTTAAAACAGAATCGTCTACATAATTATCTATCAATACAATTGTGCTTTTTGCCGTTTTTATTAGATTGCTTGCAAAAATATATGCATCGAAAACCTGTCCGTTGTAAAAAATTCCCTCGTATTGGGGTAATTCTGTTTTTACCTGAAAATCTATTTCGGTTAGTCTTGTTTTAACATCTTTCATTTCATTTTCAAGGATTGTAATTCTGCGATCAGTAATGTGCCCTTTTAGCAAATATTCTTTTAAGATTTTGTTTGCCCACATTCTGAATTGCGTTCCACGTTTTGATTTAATCCGATATCCGACAGAAATAATTACATCGAGATTGTAATACTCAATTTGTCGTTCAACCATTCTGCCGCCCTCATTCTGAACTGTCGCAAAATTTGCGACAGTTGACGCAGCCTCAAGCTCATCTTCCTTGTAGATATTATTAATATGCTTTCCAATTGTTTTAATGTCTCTGTCAAACAATACTGCAATTTGCTGTCGATTCAGCCAAACTGTATCATTATCTAATTTAACTTCCAACTTCGTAGGAAGTTCATTTAATTGATATATAATTATTTCATTATTCATAATTACAGCTAATTACATCGACTTAAAACCGCAAAAGTTCCCGATAAAGCCTCTGCACCGGCAATCCAACAACATTATAGTATGAGCCTTCGATATGTTCTATTCCAATTTTGCCAATCCATTCTTGAATTCCGTAGGCCCCAGCTTTGTCATAAGGTTTGTCGTGTTCAATATAAAATCGTATTTCATCATCACTTAATACTGCAAATTTTACTTTTGTTTCTGCATAAAAAAGAACAGTTTTAGTGTTTGATCTAAGACAAACTCCTGTAATAACATAGTGTTCTTTACCGCTTAGCAGTTTTAGCATCTGAAAAGCATCTGAATAATCAACTGGTTTGCCAAGCACTTTACCATCTAACCACACAATAGTGTCGGCGGTGACTAAAATTTCGTGATCAGCGGTTATCTCAAATAAGTCGGATTTCTCTTTTGCCAGATGAACAGCAATGTCTTCACGATATAATTCTTGCGGAATTTTTTCTTCGCTATTAGGTGCTTTTACTATTTTAACATCGAATCCAAGTTGAGCAATTAGCTCGCGACGACGCGGACTAGCAGATGCTAACAGTATTTTATATCCCGGTTTTACATTTTCAAATGCTTCCATATACTGCAAAACTAAAAATAATACTGTAAATTACACCAGTTATTAGTATGAATTTAGACAGCATACTAAGAATAGAATACTTTCTTTTAGTTTCTCCCCATAAGGATGTAAATGCTATTATCAAAGCAGGAAAAACTATCATGGAGTATATGTAGAAACCTGAGAAGTTCTCGTTTTTGAAGAACAATAGTTTGGAAAAATATCCTTGCCATACAACTATAATTAAAGCAATACTTAAAAATGTTATTGCACTTATCAAAAGGTTAGTTTTCTTTTTTCCTAATACAACAGGAGTTGACTTAATTCCTGTGGCAAGGTCTCCTTCGTAGTTTTCACAATCTTTAATAATATCTCGTATTAAACTAAATAGAAATGCAAAAATTGAAAATCCGATAATTGTTTGGATGCTTATTTTAATTGCATGAATACTATTAAAAGTCCATTCAGGTATCGATCTTTCGAAAGCGTAATATTCAGTTACAGCTACAATAAAAGGAATGAGTGCTGTCAATAATGCGAGGGTAAAATTCCCTGAGAAAACTCTCTTTTTTAGTTTAGATGAATAAGACCAAAGCGTGAAAGCCCCTAAAATAAATGCAAAACCAATTATTATTCTACCAGCAAGCCAAGCAGCTATAAAACCACATACAATTCCAAGCAAATTCAGCATCACATGCATAAATATAACCTGACGTCGTTTTACCTGAAATCCAACGATAACTTTTTTTGGACGGTTTATCATATCTGATTTTCGGTCAAAATAGTCGTTTATTACATTTCCGGCAGCCAAAATAAATATAGAAGCGAGAACTAAAAACATGAATCCCGTTTTAGAAAGTCCGGGTTCAAGTCCATAAAATTTATAGACAGGCACAATAATCGCGTAGCGCATTGCAAACATAGTAAGCGCGAGGAGCAATATTTTTTTCGATTTAATAAGTCTGAAAAAAGCTGTCATTTGTTTATTTTTTTATTATCTGTTTAGCGGCGATATTTTTACTTTTTACATTTCAAATGCCTCGTCATCCATCCACAAAGCTTTTGCTCTTAATACCTGTTCAATAATTTCTCTAACACAAGCGTCACCACCTTTTCTCGACGAAACATAAACCGATATTTCTTTAATTTCATCGGCAGCATCGGCAGGGCAACATGGAATGCCAACTTTCGTCATCACTTCATAATCTGGAATATCGTCGCCCATATAAAGTACATTTGCAGGATTAAGCGAATGCTTTTTTATTAGAGCATCGAAATCGTGTATTTTTCTTTTGCTACCAATTATTACATCGTCAATTCCCAAAGATTCGAATCTCTTTTTTACAGATTCGTTTAATCCACCAGAAATTATGCAGATAATCAATCCTTTTTTAAGGGCATACTTAAGAATATATCCGTCTTTAACATTAGTTGTCCTTAATAATTCTCCGTTTTCGCCAATGTCAACTTTTGATGCTGAAAGTACTCCGTCGATATCAAAAAACATAGCTTCTACGTTTTTCAACATTTCTTTAAAATTCAGATGTTTAAGGTCTATAACCATTTATTTATTATGGGTTTTAAAAATGCTTTCACTTAGCAATCTGTAAATATCTGATAATTTTTCGTCTTTTTGCAAAAAATCTAGATGTTTTTCCATACTTATTTTATCATTTCTTAAAGCAGGACCAGTTTGTGACGAATATGCACCCTGATTCAAAATTTTATCAAAGCTTTGTTCGAGTAGAGGCTTAATGATTTCTTTTGAGATATCAGCATTCTTTAAAATTTCTTCACCAAGATAAACACAATGATTCATGAAATTACAGGCAAATACACCGGTTAAGTGAAGCAATTTTCGTTTTTCTTCATTTATTTCGTAGTGCTTGCAGGATAATTTTTCAGTTAATTTTTTCAGATTTTCAAGTGTTTCTGTGTTCGAAGCTTCGAGACAAATTGGAACTTTTGCAAAATTGATTTCTGATGATTGAGAAAAAGTCTGAAAAGGATAAAAAACTCCGTAATTTTCTGTTTTTGTTTCAAAAATATTCATGCTAAGACTGCCTGCCGTATGAACTAAAATCTTATTTTTATCGGTTTGTAGCAATTGCGAAACAGTTTTATCTGCTTGGTCATTCATTGCAAAAATATAAGCATCGGCATCTGGAAAAACACCGGAAATATTATCTGTAAAGTTGCAATTAGCAAGTTCTGCAAGCTGCTCACCAGTGTTTCGGTTTTTGCTGAAAATTTGTTTTATTTCTATGTCTGCTTTTAAAAATGCAGTTACCAAATGATAAGCAACATTGCCAGAGCCTAATATAATAATCGAATTAATCATTAAACTGAAATTTTCTATCACAAATTTAGTTGTTTTTGTTGAATTCCAATGCATGGATATTATTTTTATGTCAATTTTAATAATAATTAACATTTTATAATGATTTCATTCAACCAAAACTTAATTTTATGCGTCTTTTTGTTGCTGTCATATAATAGTGATATAAAAGTTATTCCGAGTGCAAAATTTTTACTTAAATTTAGACATTGATTATTTATAAGGATTTGATGAGAAAAATACTGTTTTTATTATTTGCTGCAATCGTTAGTATTTCCTTGATAGGACAAACTAATATTGATAAATCTGTTCTATCGGTTTTAGAAACTCGAGGAGAAGTTTTTATTCAATTTGATGCTCAACCAAGTGAATTAGCTGATTTTTCGAGAATACTTTCGATAGATTCCTACAATGGCGAAACCGTTTATGCTTATGCTAATCAAAAGCAATTTGATAGATTTGTTCTTATTGGAAAGAAATTTTCACTTGTGGAAAGCTATTATTCTCGTGATAAAGCTTTGAATATGGCGACCACAGTTGCTCAAATGTTAAATTGGGATAAATATCCGACTTACGATGTTTATGTTGAGATGATGCAGACTATGGCGGCAGATAATTCTGAAATTTGCATGTTGGATACAATTGGATACACAACAGATGGTAGATTATTGCTTGTTCTAAAAATTTCTGATAATGTAAATGTTGATGAGGCAGAACCAGAATTTTTGTATTCGGGTCAGATTCATGGTGATGAGGTAGTGGGTGGAATGATGTTTTTGAGATTGGCAGATTATCTGTTAACGAATTATGGTACGAATACTCAGGTGACTAACTTGGTTGATAATTTACAGATTTATATTTGTCCGTTAGCCAACCCAGATGGAACTTTTTACGGTGGAAATAACGATATTTCTGGTTCACGCAGAAATAATGCACAGGATATAGATTTGAATAGAAATTATCCCGATGCTTTAGCTGGAGTTCATCCTGACGGAGAAGCTTATGGTACAGAAACTACATTGTTTATTGAATTTGCAGAACAGCGCAATTTTGTAATGGGTGGTAATTCTCATAGTGGAGCAGAAGTTATGAATTATCCATATGATACTTATTCTACATTACCTGCAGATGATGATTGGTGGAATTATGTATGTCGCGAATACGCAGATAACGCACATGCAATTTCTCCAAGTTATTTAACAGATTTGGATAATGGTGTTACCAATGGTTATGCATGGTATTCTATAACTGGTGGACGACAAGATTATATGAATTGTTTTCAAAGTTGCCGTGAAGTAACTATGGAGCTGAGTGCTTCAAAATTATTGGATTCGGATGAATTGCCAGCACATTGGAATTATAATAGACAGGCAATGCTCGATTATTTGGAGCAGGCAACATTTGGACTAAGAGGAATTGTTACTGATTCTATTACGCATGAGCCTTTGGAGGCAATGGTTTTTGTAAACGATCACGATTATCTAAATTCACAGGTTTTTTCATTTCCATTGTATGGCGATTATTACAGATATTTATTTCAAGGCGATTATTCTGTTACTTTTTCTGCTCCGGGATATAAATCCAAAACAATTAATGTGAATATCACAAATTATACTGCTACTTTTCTTGATGTTGAATTAGTAAACCTTGAGACTGTTGCTCCTACTGCAAATTTTATTTCAAATACGCAAAATGTTGAATGCAATCCTCAAATACAATTTATTAATACTTCGGAAGCTTCTGCTTCAACGGTTTATTTATGGGATTTTGGAGACGGCACTTCGACAAGCTCAGTGGCCGATCCAATTCATGTTTATAATTCGAATGGGAGTTATACTGTTAAGTTATTTGCACAAAATGAACATGGTGAGGATTCGCTTGTAAGGTCAGAATATATTGTTGTTAATTTTTCTCAACTAGAAGATGTTTCAGATTATATTATTTGTGAAGCGTCTGGCAGCGTTAATGCAGAATATATCACTACGGGAGATTTGTATTGGTATTATAACCTGAATGATGCAAGCGAATTTCAGATCGGACAAACATATACTACTCCAGTTTTAACAGAATCTACTTCTTATTATATTCAAGAAGTGAACGTCGGACCTGAATATACAGGAGGAGAACCTGATAATTCGGATGGTGGTTCTTATGTTACCGATAATAACTATTTAATCTTTAATTGCACTCAAGAATGTTTGCTTAATAGTGTAAAAGTTTATGCGCAAGGAGCTGGAAATAGAACAATTACTTTGCGTAATTCTGATGGCGGATTAATATATAGCGAAGAGTTTTATATTGAAAATGGATTACAAACAGTTAATTTGAATTTTAATTTACCTGTTGAAACTGGACTTCGCTTAGGCTGTTCTTCAACTCTTGGTTTATATCGTGGGGCAACTGGTATTTTTAGTTCTTTTTCTTATCCATACAATATTGGTGGAATAGTTTCAATTACCCAAAGTAATGTAGTTTGGTGGAACGATGGTAACCGATATTATGCATATTTTTATGATTGGCAATTAAAAATGCCTGATTGTTACTCGGAAAGAACGCCACTTGATATTTTTGTAAATCAAAATCCTGTTGCAGGTTTTAATTACAGCGTAAGCGGGAATGGATATGCAAGTTTTACAAACACTTCGGTTGCAGCAGATTCGTATCTTTGGGATTTTGGTGATGAAACAAGTTCTACCGAGATAAATCCGAATCATCAATACTCGCAGGATGGTAGCTATACTGTAAAACTTACTGCTACAAGCAGTTGCGGGTCACAAGAATTTACTGTTGAAATTAATGTAAATACTGGTATAAATTTAAACAATTTTCAAAATATCAGTATTTATCCAAATCCTACTACAGGAATTATTTTTATAGAATCTGACATTGATATTTCTACATTGAAAGTTATTGATATCACAGGAAAAATAATTGTGGAGAAATCAGAAATATCTAGTGCAAAATACATTTTAGACATTGCAGCACTTCAATCAGGTATTTATTTTATTGAGGCAGCTTTTTTAGACAACACAAAATCGATTACCAAACTTACAAAGAATTAAATTTACTATTATGAGAAATTTTACTTTAGGATTGTTATTTATTTTATTCTCAAGCATTGCATTTGGTCAAGTTACTATTAACCCAGAACTTGCTTTTGCACAACAGAAACTCGAAGAAAGAGGAGAGTTTTACTTTACATTTAATTGCGAAAATCGAGATTTAGTTCGAGAAATATCCAGAAATTTATCGGTTGATAAAGTTCAGGGAACAACGGTGTATGCTTATGCAAATGCTGCGGAGTTTGATTATTTTCTGACTTATAATTTTAAGTTTACGCCTGTTTATGATTATTATATCTCTACTAAAGCTACAACGATGGCAACTACAACTGCTCAAATGGCAAGTTGGGATAGGTATCCAACACATGCTGTTTATTTGCAAATGTTAGATAATTTTGCTGCCAATTATCCTACTCTATGCAGGGTTGAAACAATTGGTACTTCGGTGGATGGCTATCCAATAAAATGCTTGGTAATTTCTGATAATGTAAATACCGATGAGGACGAACCTGAATTTTGGTGGTCTGGAACGATGCATGGGGATGAAACAACTGGTTACGTCTTATTACTTAGAATGGCAGATTATCTTTTGTCAAATTATGGGACAAATTCTATCGTGACCAACATCGTAAGCAATATGGAAATTTATATTAATCCTCTTGCTAATCCCGATGGAACATTTAATAATTCTACTGGTGGAACAAATGTTTCTCTAGCAACAAGAGCAAATGCCAATAATATCGACCTAAATAGAAATTTTCCAACTGCCAATGGAGATGCTTATATTATGCAGCCTGAAATTCAAATGATGATGGATTTTTCTGCTGCGCACGATTTTGTAATGTCTGTTAATACTCATGGCGGTATCGAATTAGTTAATTATCCTTGGGATACATGGCAGTCTTGGGAAAGAACACATGCAGATCATACTTGGTGGCAACATGTTGGGTTTGTTTATGCAGACGAAGCTCATTTGGATGCTCCAGCTGGATATCTTAATGGTCCTGGAGCAATGGATTATGGCGCAAATAATACAACTGGAGTTACTCATGGCGCAGATTGGTATTATGCTGTAGGGTCGAGACAGGATTATATGAATTATTATAGAAATCTTCGTGAAATAACCATAGAATTATCCGATACTAAACTTTTAGGCACAGAAAACCTAAATGCACATTGGGGTTATAATAAAGACGCTATGATGCTTTATATGGAGCAAGCACTTTGTGGTTTTAGAGGAATAGTAACAGATGCATGTGCAGGCACGGCTTTATCTGATGTAAAAGTTGAAATTTCTAGTCACGATGTGGACAATTCGTTTGTTTACACATCAGCTCCTGTTGGGAATTATCACAGACCAATTATAGCAGGAACATACAACGTTACATTTTCAAAAACGGGATATACAAGTAAAACATTATCAGTTACTGTAATTAACGATCAGAGTACTCGGTTAGATGTTCAGCTAGTTCCAACAGGAGTGGCTGTTCCAAATTTTACTGCTTCTGCGACAGCAATTTATGTGGGAAACACTGTTAATTTTACAAATACAACATCGGGTACAGTAATATCAAGACTTTGGACATTTGAAGGCGGTTCGCCAGCAACTAGTACATTGGCAACACCTCCAGCAATTACTTATAGTACAGCAGGAACTTACGATGTTACACTTGCAGTATTAAGTTCGGGTTGTAATGTGTCAGAAGTAAAAACAAATCATATTAGTGTTACGATTCCTGGAGCTCCAACAGCATCATTTGTTGCAGATGTTACAAACACATGTACAGGTATTGTTCAATTTACAAATTCAAGTGTAGATGCAGATACTTATTCTTGGAATTTTGGCGACGGCACTTCGACAAGCTCAGTGCCCGATCCCCAACATACATATACAGCGAGCGGAACATATACAGTCGTTCTTACAGCAACTAATGCGTATGGTAGTGATGTAATGACAAAAACAGATTATATTACCATTGCATTGCCTGCAGCTCCAAGTACTACGGGAGCAGAATCGTGTGCGGCAGCTAGTTTGACTTTGAATGCATCAGGAACTGGAACTCTTCAATGGTATGATGCTCAAACAAATGGAAATCTTGTTACTACTGGCACTTCTTATACTGACAATTTTACATCTACAGAAACATTTTATGTTCAATCTGGAGTTTCTGCCGGAACTTATACGGGCGGAAATACCAATATTAGTACTAATGGTGGCAATCATACTTCAAATACATATTATTTGATTTTCACAGCTTATGATGATTTTACTCTTGTTTCTGTTCAAGTTAATTCAAGTACTGCGGGAAACAGAATTGTAGAATTACGAAACAGTGGTGGAACTCTTTTGCAATCTGTTACTGCTAATCTGACAGTGGGGATAAATACTGTTACGCTTAATTTTGATATTCCACAAGGGACTGGTTATCAATTGCGATGTGGTACAGCGACTCCTAATCTATATAGGAATAATACTGGCACAGCGTTTCCTTATGTAATACCAGAAGTCCTTTCAATAACTGGAACAAATGCTACTGATGTAAATTACTATTACTACTACTATAACTGGGTTGTGTCTTATGATGGTGGTTGTGTGAGTTCGCGAACTCCTGTAACAGCATCAATACTTGGAACTCCAACTGACGTTACGGTTACTGGTGGCGGAACACAATGTGGTGGTTCAGCTACACTTACTGCAACAGGTGGAACAGGTGGAACAATTTATTGGCAAAATACTACGAATAATGGAACAAGCACAGCAACGGCCTCAAGTTCGCAATCTGTTTCTACTAATGGAACGTATTATTTTAGAGCGCTCTCTGGTACTTCTTGTTGGGGTAATCAAGGTTCTGCTACAGTTACAATTAATACTCCTCCAACAGCTGTAACAGTTACGGGAGGCGGAACACAATGTGGTGGTTCGATGACATTGGCTGCTACAGGCGGAACAGGTGGAACAATTTACTGGCAGGGAACAACAAGTGGAGGAACAAGTACAACAACTGCAAGTTCTTCACAAACAGTTTCTGCGAGTGGAACATATTATTTTAGATCTCGTTCTACTGCTGGTTGCTGGGGAACACAAGGTTCTGCTACAGTTACAATAAATCCATTACCAACAGATGTAACAGTTAGTGGCGGCGGAACTCAATGTGGTGGCTCAATGACTTTGGCAGCAACAGGTGGAACAGGAGGAACAATTTACTGGCAAAATATTACTAATAATGGTACAAGTACAGCAACGGCATCTGCTTCACAAACAGTATCGGCTAGTGGAACATATTATTTTAGATCTCGTTCAACTGCTGGATGTTGGGGAAGCCAAGGTTCTTCAATGGTAACAATTTATCCTACATTTACTGCAAATGCTGTGTCTAGCGATGAAACTTCAGCTGGCTCAAATGATGGTAGTATTACAGTTAGTATGACTGGCGGTACTTCACCGTTTTCTGGCGTTTGGTCTCCAAATGGTTCTACAAATACTGCTGGAACAAGTATGACATTAAGTGGACTTGCAGGTGGGTATTATTCAGTTGTTGTTCAAGATGTAAATGGTTGTACTGCAAATGCAGGAGCTACTGTAAACACATCAGGTGTTGCACCAATAGCTGACTTTGAGGCTGATATTACTAATGGTTGCGATAATTTAGTTGTTACTTTCACAGATTTAAGCAATAATACACCAGATTCTTGGTCTTGGGATTTTGGAGATGGGTCTTCGATAAGCTCAGACGCCAATCCTATTCATAATTATAGCACATCTGGTAATTATACAGTTATTTTAACAGTTACAAATGCATTTGGAAATGATACCCAAACAATGACAGATTATATTACTGTTGGCGAAACTCCTGTGTTATCAATGAGTATGACGGAAGAATCTGTTACTGGAAATGATGGGACTGCAACAGTTGTAGTTTCTGGCGTTTCTACATCTTATGATGTTTTATGGTCAAATTCTGCTGATACTGAAACTATTTCAGGCTTAAATGCTGGTGAATATTGTGTAACTGTTAATGACGCTTACGGATGTTCAGCTAATGATTGTATCACTGTTACTCAGGTAGGATCTACTTATCCTCCAGTTGCAGATTTTGAAGCTAATGATACAGAAAACTGTGGAACTTTAACAGTGAATTTTACAGATTTAAGTACAAATAATCCTGATGCATGGACTTGGGATTTTGGTGATGGCACTTCGATAAGCTCAGTGGCCAGCCCAGTTCATACATATAGTACACCAGGCTCTTACACTGTAAGTTTGTTGGTTTCAAATTCAGATGGATCCGATCAATTGATATTGCCTAATTATATTACTGTATTTCCAAAGCCAGTACTTAGTTTTGATATTACAAACGAATCTTCTGCTGGAGCTTCAGATGGTCAAATTCAATTAACGATAACTAGTGGAACTGAGCCTTATACAATTAATTGGTCAAATAATATGCACGATCTTCTAATAACAGGTTTGACAGCTAATTTATATTCCGTTGCAGTTATTGATGATAATGGTTGCATGGGTACTGGTATTGCAGAAGTTCAGGTACAGACTTTAATTGGCGTTGCTTCATTAAGTTCTCTAACTGTTTATCCAAATCCAGCCACCGAATTGTTTTATATTGAATCGGAACAAATAATTGATTTCGTTCAAGTTTTTGATGCAACTGGAAGATTGTGTATTGCGCAAAATTCGTATACTAACAAAGTTGCTATTTCAGAAAAACTTAAATCAGGGGTTTATTTTATCAAAGTTACCCAAAAAGGGAATACTGAAAATTTTAGAATAGTGATAAAATAGAAAAAATATTCTTGTTTTGAAAAGCGGTATAAAAGCCGCTTTTCTTGTTTTAATAATTAGTTATATTTGTGAAAAATAATTCGAATGAAAACTATTTATATTATAGGCTTAGTTTTTTGCAGTTTTACAATGTTTGCTCAACGACATTCAGAAACTGTTAAGGATAAAGATATATATGGTGCAGATACTCAATGGTCTTGTGTGGATAAGCACTTTGGGTATTATTTTATTAACTATTTAAAGCCGTTGCCGATATCAAATGGATTGGAAAATGAATTATTGTCAGGGTCTTTTAATTTTGGATATACATACAGATATAAAATTGTTGATATGGTGGATGTTGGTGCAGAGATAGCTTTAGGCAATAGACGTTCTGTTCTAAAAAAAGATTCACTACAAAATTTTGATCCAGGAACATTTTACAATAAAATTTATACTTATCACAACGATATTTCTGGGAGTTTGTATTTGCGTGTTAATATTGCAAAGTCAACATATAGAAATTTGGGCGCATTTGTCGATTTGGGTGGTTTCTATAGTTATTCACTTGGCTATGGCACTCAATATGTATTGAAAAGTTCTGATTTAAATCAAAAAGCAAGGTTTAAAAATCCCGAATACTTATCGCCAGTAAATTATGGTGGGTTTATTAGGTTCGGGTACAATAATTTGGCTTTATATGCTAATTATTCAGTCGAAAATTGGATATCTAATTTTTCGAGTCAGAATGTTGATTACGACAGATCGCCAATTAAAATTGGAATTCAGCTAAATCTTTATGCAAAATAATAGTTATGAGAATTAAACTGGGTATAGTACTTTTATTATTGGCAAGTTTTGCATTCGGCCAAAATCCAACTTACCGAATCGCATTATTGAAATATAGTGGGGGAGGAGACTGGTACGCAAATCCTACATCGTTGCAAAACCTGATTAAATACTGCAATACTAATTTAGGGACATCAATAAATCCTGAGTCAGGAACTGTTGAGCCAGGGAGTGCAGATATATACAACTATCCGTTTATTCATATGACAGGACATGGAAATGTCGTTTTTTCAGATTATGAAGCATCTAATTTGAGAAATTATCTTGTGTCTGGCGGCTTTTTACACATTGATGATAATTATGGGATAGACCCATACATTAGGCGAGAATTGAAAAAAGTTTTTCCAGAATCTGAATTGATAGAACTTCCTTTTTCTCATCCAATTTATCATCAAAAATATGAGTTTGCTACAGGCCTCCCAAAGATACATGAACATGACAATAAGTCGCCTCAAGGATTTGGGATTATCTATCAAGGTCGCCTGGTGGTTTATTATTCTTTTGAGTGTGATTTAGGAGATGGCTGGGAAGATGAGGCTGTTCATAACGATTCATATGAAGTGAGATTAAAGGCACTAAAAATGGGTGCAAATCTGATAAACTACGCGTTCGAGAATTAAAGAAAAATCTGTTTTTTTTTTGCGTTTTCAAAAAGTTCAATTTGTCCGTTAAAAATTGAATAAAATTATCATTTATCTGCTGATGGTATAAATATATTTTGTACATTTGTTACGAGGTTATGTTTTGAGGAAAACCATTCTTATCGTATTATTTAATTATGAAAGCTAAAAGACTATTTTTTGTCTGCACAATGCTTGTTTTGTCAGGTTTATTGTTTTCGCAGTCCGAGAGTTATATGTTCAGTCATTATAAATCTACTGGTGATAAATTGCAGGTTTATTTTAAAATTGAGAATTTAAACAGTGATAAAGAGACTCAAGATAAAATACTTGAGGTTCTTTTGATGGATGAAAAAATCACAGATGGGAATATTTATTCGGTAGATGAAAAGTCGGCAACCTGTCAACTTGAAGTTCTGCCAGGCGTTAGTGTTGATTATATTAGGAATATTCTTCAAACAACTGGATATGATATTGATTTGTCTAGCGTAGCTGCAAAAGACCCAGTTAAACCAGCAGGTATTTATAGTTCTGATCGTTATTCATTCTTTGAAAATTTTGACGGTTTTAAGGATTACGATCCAAATAAACCAGATGCAAAATCTCGAGTGGATTATTATAATGAAAAGAAAGTGAATTGGATAGATCAAAATCCTGATAAATATAAAGATGCAAAAGCTCAGAATGGAAAAACTGTTATTGTAAAGAGAAAAGATTTAGAGTTCTTTAAGGAGGAAAAAAGACAGCATATTTTAAGTCACCCGGAGATTTATATTATTGAAGACTAATTGATAAGACCAAGAAAATGAAGATATTTTACAAAAATTTAACCATAATTCTTTTTATATTTTTAAGTCTTTTTAGTTTAGAGGCTTTTTCTTGTACTGGAGGTGTAAATCAAGGGGTTCTTACTCCAACGGCTAGTTGGCAAACTATGTCTGGGATCCAGGGCGGGGAATATTATACTTTTACCGGTGTTGTAGGAAGGGTTTATATATTCTCTTTTTGTCAGGGAGGAAGTTCTTATGTGGATGATCCGCAAATACAGATTATGAATAGTGCAGGAACTCCTGTTGCCAATGGATATAATGATGATCATTGTGGCTTAGGTTCAGAATTAATTTGGACTTGTACGGCCGTAGGTACATATAGAGTTGGCTTTTTTGAATTTAATTGCCAAACTGATGGCGAAGCTCTCGGAACGGTTGCCTATCAATATTTACCAACACCTACTAGAGCAGACTGTTTGGGAGCAAGACCTCTTTGTACTGCGAATAATGGTGTTGCAAGCTTGGAGTCAAGTGGTACTGGAAATTATTACGATTTATATAATTACACTACGTATTATCCTAATATGACAGCTAATGATAATAATTGTCCTGATTGTATTATTCAAGGGGAACATTATTCAAATTGGTACACATTTTATGCACAGACAAGTGGTTCTTTAACTTTTGTAATTACCCCTAGTATAATTTCACAAGACTTCGATTGGGCGGTTTGGGATATGACTGGCAAAGATTGTAGTGATTTAGCAAATGGGATTGCTTGGGGTTATAATGGTGCTAATAGTTTTTATAATCCATTATCTTGTAATTATTGTGGGTCTGGAGGCGCAACTGGTCTAAATCTTTCAGATGCAGAGACTTGCGAACAACATTCTGGATCGTGTGATTTGTATAATAGATTTTTAACTGTAACCGCTGGTAGAACATATACTCTGTTTATCGATAACTACTCTGCAACGACAAATGGTTATAGTGTTAATTTTGGTGGAACTGCAAGTATCTTTGATCAAACACCTCCATTGTTGAGTAGTATTGTTTATCCTCCAATTTGTGGCTCAACTTCAATAACTGTTCAATTCAGCGAGGCTGTTTCATGCGCCAGTATGCAAAATTCTTGTATGACCGTAACAGGGCCAGGTGGACCATACACAGTTAGTAATATTTATAGTCAAACTTGTCTTTCAGCCACAGGTAATACTTACTCTTCGGGTACTTATTATGATGATGTTTGGACTATCGATTTGGGACAGGCAATGATGAGTAGTGGGAATTATACGGTAAATTTGACTCAAGGCTGTGCTACTGATGTTTGTGGTAATGGCTCAACTGGTCCTTCTACTTTAAACTTTACTATTACAGCAATTACAGCAACTCTAAATATTGTTGCTCATGCAGGTTGTCCGGGTCAAAGTATTGGACAATTGAACGTAACTGGCGTTAGTGGCGGAACAGCTCCATATGCTTATAGTTGGTCTGGGCCTTCTGGTTTTACTTCAACGGCAACATCAATTACAAATCGTCCTGCTGGGACTTATTACGTGACGATTACCGATGCCATTGGAAGATGTCAATGGACTGCAAATGCAACAATATTCAATATCC